>JBPCSC010000229.1:0-4639 GCA_051007495.1 Methylococcaceae bacterium
GGGGGGCGCCCGGTGAAGGAAGCAAGGTTCAACCGCCGGATGCGGAAAACCGCATGTCCGGTGGTGTGGGAGGGGTAACGGGCGCAATCCCGTTACCTCGACCCGATCGCCTACGGCTTTTATCCCGAACTCACGTTAAGATAATTGCTCTTTCGCCCCACCCCAACGCCCTTTTTTCAAAATTTCGTATAGATATTACGTTACTTTAGAGCGAATCGGGGGCGAAAAAAATGGATCGTTCACTCTGTTCAAACCAGAAAAATAACGATATTTTACCCCTCCTGCCGGTGTTGCAAGCGTTTATCCTGCGAGGATAAAATCTGAACGGTTCCGGCTTTTTCAACCCACCATCCCCCTTCCTGCTTTCATGTTTGACTACAGCCCCCAAGAATTAGCGACGGTCGATCAAACCCTCGAACCCTTGCTGGCCCGTGCCAGCGATCAGGCCGCTGAAACCGAACAACTGGCCATGGATGTCACCCGTTTGCTGTCGGTGCAGGCCGGGCAACTGGCGGTGTGCGCCAAACAACCGTTTTTCCTGCGCCTGTTCCGGCATTTCAAAGGGCCATCGCTGACGCCGGCAGCGGTACAGGTCGGGGTGCTGTACGAGATGCAGCGCATCGGCTGGCGGTATCTGCAAATCCTCAATGAACGGGATTTGATGCTGGCTCACGCCATGATTACCGTCAAAAACAACCTGCTGACCCTGGCCGTTCAGGAAACCGAAACCCGCGAGATGCTGACCGACATGGCGCATCGCATCGCCGACCGGTTCGAGCGACTGGAAGAAACCGTAGGGCGGCTGGAAACCCAGCAAAACATCCACAGTTGGCTTTTGACCCTGGATACCTTTGATTACCCCGATGAATACCCGGAAAAATTGCGTCTGCTCAAAATCATTCAGGATTTTCTGCAACTCAAATCGTCCGGCTGGAACATCATGGAGATCAAATACCTGCAAAAAGCCCTGAAGGAAGTCGGGCTGCCGTGGCGCGAAGAAATCAGCCTGGCGGATTTCATCGATGACCTGATAGAAGAAATCGACAGCCACGGTTTTGAAACCTATCAGCAAGTATTGACACTGAACCGCGAGCAATGCTCCATCCCGCACGGTTTCATGCTGGAACACATCGCCTCTCCCAGTCACAAATCGCAGTACAAAATCGTCCAGCATTACGATGTCAGCAGCGAGACTCTCGACATTCTGACCGAGCAATTGGCCATCAGTAAAAAGGATGCCATGAAGCGGGTGCTGCGCGGCTTCATCGAAAAGGAAGGCATCGACACCCGCCTGACCATCCCGCTGCGGGATCTGGCGGTAGAACTGCTGGGCTGTCACGGGCTGGCGGTGCAACTGTTCCGGGCGGCGGCACCCTCTGCCGCAACACCCGCAACGGGTTCGGTTTCTGAATCTCTCCCCAAACCCACGTCAAAACCCGCACCGAATCCGGCTGCGCTGATCGCCGGGCGTTATGAAAAAACCGCCAACGGGCAGGAGGTCATCGACCATCAAACCGGGCTGATCTGGCGGGCGGATATCGAGCGACGGGCTGCGGAAATTGGAGAAAAAGGCTTTATTTTCAAGGAAACTGAAACCAAACGCCAAGCCGATGCGTTTACCTTCGACGAAGCCCAAGCCCGTGCCAAAGAGGTCGCCCAACAGACCGGACTGCCCTGGCGGGTGCCGACCGTCGATGAACTGGCCAGTCTGGTGGATCGCAGTCGCAGTGAACCGGCCTCTGCCTTTCCCGACATGCCGCCCATCCGGTTTTGGTCGTCCTCGCCGTATGCCGGCGGTACCAGTAGCGCATGGGATGTCTATTTCGACGATGGCGATGTCGGCTACTACAGCCGCAACCTTACCTTCGCGGTGCGGTTAGTTCGCGGCGGTTAGTGTTTGGGTTTTTGTTAAAGCCTCGAAGAACCGGTGAGGCTCGATCATTCCCACGCTCCGGCTCACTGCCGTTAAGTTAAGCCAATGCCCCCTCTCCCCCAAGCCCCCCTCCGAGTACAGGGGTGGGGCTTTGATGGTTCCCACCCTATTTCTACTTCCTTGTGTAAAAAACTACCATGAAATTCCCATACGGACTCAGTGATTTCGGTAGCCTGATTGAGGAAAACTATTTCTATCAGGATCGTACCCACCATATTCCCTTAATCGAAGACGCCGGTAAACAACTGGTTTTTCTGCGCCCGCGCCGGTTTGGTAAAAGCCTGCTGCTGTCGATGCTGGAACATTACTATGATCTCAAACGGGCCGACCAGTTTGAAACCTTGTTTGGGGCTTTGGCGATAGGCCAGAATCCAACGCCCTTGCATAACCAGTATTTCATCATGCACTGGGATTTTTCATTGGTGAAGGCGCAGGGGGACGTCAAGGATATTGAAGCCGCTCTACATCGGCATATAGCCGCTTGTATCCACCGTTGTGCAACCTGGTATGGTTTTAATATAGCCATCAATCCAGAGGATGCCGTTTATTCCTTTCATAATTTACTCACAGTCATTCAGAACACCGAACATAAACTCTATCTATTTATCGACGAATACGATAATTTCGCCAACGAAGTCTTGATGGCGAAAAAGGAAAACTACGAGAAACTGTTATACGGTGAAGGTTTATTCAAGACCGTATTCAAGGCAATCAAGGGATCTGCCGGGCAAGGGCTGGATCGGGTTTTCATTACCGGGGTTTCACCGGTGGCCATGGCCGATATGACCAGTGGTTACAATGTCGCTGAAAACACTTACCTGAATCCTGAATTCAATGATTTATGTGGGTTCACTGAAGCAGAGATCATCAGGATATTACAAGCGGTTCATCGTGAAGAAGATACCTGGTCAGTGGACGCAGTTCTGGCCATCATGCGTACTTTCTATAATGGGTATCGGTTCAGCGAAGAAACGGATGAAAGCGTTTACAACCCAACACTGAGTCTGTATTTTCTCAAACAGTTACAGAAAAGAGGACACTATCCAAGGGAAATGCTGGACGACAATCTGGCCATGGATCGGCATCGGCTGATTTATGTGGCGGGTTTGCTGGAAGGAGAAGAATTGCTGATTAAAGCTTTGAGCGATGAACAAGGCCTGGTAATTTCCCGTTTGTCCCGGCGTTTCGGGGCTGAAGACATGTTGAAGGAAAACAAGGATCGCAACACCATCATTTCCCTGCTGTATTATTTCGGCATACTCACCCTGGCCGGTACTGCGGGACTCAACAAACTGGTCATGAAAATCCCCAACCTGGTCTCGCGCTCACTGTATGTCGAACAGTTACAGGATCTGTACTTATCGACTTCAGACGATCAGATAGCGGTGGAATCCATTACCGATGAACTGTTTCTGAACGGCAATCTGCAACCGGTGTGTGATTTTCTCGAACAGCGACTGATGCCGGTTTTATCCACTCGCGATTACCGCTGGAGCAACGAACTGGCGGTCAAGGTCATGTTCATGACCGTGCTATTCAATGACCGCATCTACATGATGGTGTCAGAAACAGAAGTGGATCACGGCTATATTGATCTCAGCTTCATCGTCCGCCCCGATATGCGCCGGTTTCAGGCACTCGACCTGATTCTGGAATTCAAGTATGTAGGTTTGAAGGAACTGGGGCTGACCGGTCTTGAAGTGAAGGCGAAATCGCGGGAAGAATTGCTGGTTTTGCCGCTGGTCAGAAAAAAACTGGACGAAGCCAGAAGTCAGGCCGAACGCTATGCGGATACCTTGAAAACCCGCTATGGATTGCCCACGATTACTTGCTTCGCGGTAGTGGCGTTGGGGTTGGAGCGGGTGGTGTTTGAATCGGTGTAAGCACGGTCGCCCCTACAAACAGCCCCCTACAAGGCTGGAAGCCTGCCTGCATCGCATTCTTCAAACGTCCTGTTCCTTCGCTCTTGCGGCGGCGAGCTGGGCTATTCCCTTGAAATCGAGCAGCGCCAGTTTCGCTTCCAGGGATTGCAGCCACGCCTCGCTGCCTGAATCCATCTGACGGGCCTGATGAATCCAGGCTTCGATCTCATACACCGCGCCGCTTCCGGCCAGATTTTCCAGTTCTGTCAAACGATTGGGCGCCCATCCCGCTACCGGCGTCCATTCATCACGATCCCTGATCCAGTTGAGCGCCAAAACCCGGCTGATACTGTCCAGCAAGCCCTCCCCCGTCACCGGCTTGAGCAGTACCGCACTGAATTGCAGTTCAGGATTCAGCCCGGCTGGTCAAAGTAAAGGACACCCATTTTCTTTTCGAACAGGATGTGCGCGAAGTTTTGCTCACCCTTTATCGTGACCTGACCGTTCGCCGGGGTATGAGCCACGAATCCGCCCTCAGGATGCTCGGCTCAACCGAACCCTTCCAGCATCATCCTGATTTACTGGCGACACTGCGCCAGGAAGATCAACTCCATTAACGGGTCAAAACCATTACCTTACCATTACCATGAAATTTCCCTACGGCATCAGCGATTTTGCAACCATCCAGTTGGAAAACTATTTTTATCAGGATAGAACCGGCTTCATTCCGGATCTGGAGGAAGCCGGTAAACAGTTACTGTTCCTGCGTCCGCGCCGCTTTGGTAAAAGCCTCCTCATCAGCATGTTGGAGAACTACTACGATTTGCGGCGGGCCAATGATTTT
>JBPCSC010000230.1:0-2697 GCA_051007495.1 Methylococcaceae bacterium
CTAATCAGGTTAAGAAGTCGCTACGCGGAAATCTTTATTGAATCGGGTTTCCGCACCCGAAGGCGGGTTACTTTTCTTTGCTTGTCCAAAGAAAAGTAACCAAAAGAAAAGACCCCCGGACAGTCGCTTCTCCCTGCGCTTCTCGGTTTTGACGGAGATCGGCGCGACTGAACGGGAGGGTGGGTTTTACCAGACGGTGTGCCATTCGAGAGGCAATCCATGAGTCAAAATACTTCCTGCCTTGAATTAAAAGCCAAGGCAGAAATAAATGTTTTAATTCAAACTTTGTTGTGTATAAAACCTGGAACCCATTTAATCGTATCGCTTTTTATTTTTGAGATTTTAGCTTCAAGGCGTAATTCTAATTTCCGCATACGGGTATTATGCCGCCACTTGGTTTCTGGCTGGCTATAAACTTAGCCCTACCACTGACCGACATCCAGGCTACCTCCCATCCCCTGCATCCAGTATCATTCGGCCTCACACCACACCTTCACCATTCACCCGCTCAAAAGGAGACGTCTTGTCATGAATAAAAATGAACCCAAACTCTGGGCCGGTCGCTTCACCGAAGCCACTGACCGGTTTGTCGAAACCTTTACTGCCTCGGTTGATTTCGACCAACGCCTGGCCCCTTATGACATCATGGGGTCCATCGCTCATGCCACCATGTTGCACCGAATCGGCCTGCTGGATGATAAAGATCACGCGGCCATCGTTCAGGGACTGGACACCATCAGACTGGAAATCGAAAGGGATGATTTTTATTGGTCGGTCGAACTCGAAGACGTACACATGAACATCGAGGCCCGATTAACTGACCGAATTGGCGATGCCGGCAAGCGTCTGCACACCGGACGCTCCAGAAATGATCAGGTCGCCACTGACACTCGGCTGTATCTGAGAGCGCAGATTGACCTCATTCTGGTTGAATTGCGACGGCTACAAACGGCTCTGGTTGATTTGGCCGAGCGTGAGGTGGACACCATACTTCCCGGATTTACCCACTTGCAGGTGGCGCAACCGGTCAGCCTGGGCCATCATTTTATGGCCTGGTACGAAATGCTGGGACGTGATTATGAGCGTATGCTGGATTGCCGCAAGCGGGTTAATGTGATGCCTTTGGGGGCAGTGGCTTTGGCGGGTACCAGTTATCCGCTTGATCGGCATCTGACCGCCGAACTGCTGGGGTTCGACCGCCCCGCTGCCAATTCGCTGGATGCCGTGAGTGATCGTGACTTTGCCATCGAATTTACCGCAGCTGCCAGCATCGCCCTGATGCACTTATCCCGGTTTTCTGAAGAACTCATTCTGTGGACTTCCGCCCAATTCAGCTTCATTGATGTGCCCGATGCTTTTTGCACCGGTTCATCCATCATGCCGCAAAAGAAAAATCCCGATGTTCCCGAACTGGTGCGCGGTAAAACCGGGCGAGTGTATGGTCATTTAATGAGCCTGCTCACCCTGATGAAAGGCCAGCCATTGGCGTACAACAAAGATAATCAGGAGGATAAAGAGCCTTTGTTCGACACAGTGGATACGCTCAGGAATTGCCTTAGGGCTTTTGCCGACATGGTGCCGCACCTACAGGCCAACCGATCCGCCATGCGCAAAGCGGCCTTGCAGGGGTTTGCCACCGCCACTGATCTGGCGGATTATCTGGTAAGAAAAGGGGTTCCGTTCCGCGATGCACATGAGATCGTCGGTAAGTCGGTGCGCTTGGGCATAGACAGCGGGCGTGACCTCTCCGAACTCACCCTCAGCGAGTTGCAATCGTTTTCCATGCTGATAAAGGACGATGTATACGATTGTCTGAGCCTGGAAGGCTCGCTCCAATCCCGCAGTACCTTGGGCGGAACGGCACCGGTCAGGGTGCGGGAAGCCATTGCGGCGGCGAGAGCACTCATGGCGCAATCAAGTTCGGCATGAGCACCGAAGAGCGGATAACAACGCGGGTGGATTTGATCCGGCACGGAGAACCGGTGGGTGGTAGCCGCTATCGGGGCCAGATGGATGACCCACTGAGCGACAAGGGATGGTCGCAAATGTGGGCGACGGTGGGCCGCGATTGGCCTTGGGATGTGATCGTCACTTCACCTTTAGTACGCTGCCGGGACTTTGCCACGGAGCTGGCCGGTCGTTCTGATCGCACTTTGGAAATTGAGCCAGGCTTGAAGGAAATCGGATTTGGTATCTGGCAGGGCAAGACCCGCGAAGAAATCACCCGCTACGATCCTGGGCTTTTGCAGCGGTTTTACCGCGACCCCATCAACAATCGACCTGATGATGCAGAAGGCTTGGCTGAATTCAGGATGCGCGTGGTGGACGCGTTATCGTCGGTTTTGCTGCGCCACAGCGGACTACACATATTGATCGTAGCCCACGCGGGTGTGATTAGAATGGTGCTGGCTCATGTTCTGGATATCCCTCTGGCCAATCTGTTTCGGATAAAAGTTGCTTCTGCCGGATTGACCCGAATCGAATTTGCCGAACAAGGCGATGAATACCTGGGCCAACTGGTGTTTCACTGCGGAAGACACCAAACCGACTGAGGTCTGGGCAGAGATAAACTCAGCACCGCCCGATCGGCAGGCATCAATGAATACTGTTTCGAAATACCGCATCCAGATTCGGGGCTATCAGCACCGCTTCGCCCCAGCGTTCCAAATCCTGCTCGCTGGCTTGAGCCAGCTTTTC
>JBPCSC010000231.1:0-10737 GCA_051007495.1 Methylococcaceae bacterium
ACGACGGTAATTTTGAGTATGAAGAGCGTTATCTTCAGACTTATTTGAAAGAACCTGACAGCCTCGTGGTGCTGGTTTACGACGGCGATACCGCCGTAGGGGCCACCACCGGCATTCCCATGCAGGCCGAAACGCCGGAGTTCCAGAAGCCGTTTATTGAGCACGGGTATGATCCTGAGCGGATTTTTTACTGCGCCGAATCCGTGCTGTTGCCGGCATATCGTGGTCGCGGTATTTATACGCGTTTTTTCGAGGCGCGAGAAGGACATGCCTTAAGCCTGGGTCGCTTTGATGTGTGCTGTTTTTGCTGCGTACAACGCCCCACCGACCACCCCCTGCGCCCGGCCCGGTATGTTCCGCTGGATTCAATCTGGACTAAATTCGGCTATACCCGCCATGAGCAACTGTCGACCTCCTACGCCTGGAAAGACCTGGACGAATCATCAGAGTCCGACAAACCCATGGTGTTTTGGCTGAAAAACCTGGAGCAACCGACCTCATGAACACCCCACACCTGCGGTTGGCCACCGCCCAGTACGACATAGGCGAGTTTGGTGATTTCGATGAATATCGTCAGAAAATGACTCGCTGGGTGGACACGGCCGTTTCGGAAGGCGCCAGGCTGTTGCTGTTCCCGGAATACTTCAGCATGGAGTTGGTGTCGCTGTTCCCGGATGACATACGCCGATCACTGCCCCGACAGTTGGAGTCCATGCAGTCGCTGTTGCCTGATTTCATGATGCTCTGCATGGATCTGGCTGAAACTCATGGCATTTACCTGGTGGCCGGTACTTTTCCGGTGCGCCAAACCGACCACCGCTACCTTAACCGGTCGTTTCTGTTTTACCCGGACGGGGCTTCCGATTATCAAGACAAGCTACAAATGACCCGTTTCGAGAACGAACAGTGGGCCATTACGGGCGGAGATGACATCAAAACTTTCGATACGGAGTTCGGCCGTATCGCCATTAACATCTGTTACGACAGTGAGTTTCCGCTGATCGCCAGAAAACAGGTAGAGGCCGGGGCCAACCTGATACTGGTACCCAGTTGTACGGATACCGTGGCGGGTTATCATCGGGTTCGCATCGGGTGTCAGGCCAGAGCACTGGAAAATCAATGTTATGTCGTGCAATCCCCAACGGTGGGTTTAGCCCCCTGGTCGGAAGCCGTAGACATCAACACGGGTGCGGCAGCCATTTACACGCCGGTGGATTATGGCTACCCCGACAACGGTATACTCGCCATCGGCGAACTCAATCAACCGCAATGGGTGTATGCCAACCTCAACCTGGACTCCATCGCCCATGTCCGGCAAACCGGACAGGTCTTCAATTACCGCGACTGGAGCGGTCAATACCGATGTCTTTAGATTTATCAACACCACAACACACAGGAGAATACCCATGGGTTTTATGACTGACAAACGCGCCCTGATCGTAGGGGTGCTGAGCAACCGTTCCATTGCCTACGGCATCGCGGAAGCCATGCGCCGTGAGGGTGCCGAAATCGCGCTCTCTTATCAGAATGAAAAATTGAAAGATCGGGTGGAAAAGCTGGCCGGAGAACTGGGGGCCAGCATTGTTCTGCCTTGTGATGTGTCCAGCGATGAGCAAATCGACAGCCTGTTCAGCGGGTTGGCGCACCACTGGGACGGTCTGGACTGCATCGTACATTCCGTTGCGTTTGCCCCTAAGGAAGCCTTGCAGGGCAGTTATCTGGATGGTGTTACGCGTGAAAACTTCCAGATCGCCCATGACATTAGCTCTTACAGTTTTGCCGCATTGGCCAAAGCCGGGCGGAAACTCATGCAGGGGCGTAATGGGGCGTTGCTGACCTTAAGCTATCTGGGTGCTGAACGGGCCATGCCCAACTACAACGTCATGGGTGTCGCCAAAGCCAGCCTGGAAGCCAATGTCCGTTATATGGCCTCATCCCTCGGTGCGGAAGGCATACGGGTAAACGCCATCTCGGCAGGCCCTATCGAAACCCTGGCCGCCAAAGGCATCGCCAACTTCCGTGACATGCTGGCTAAAGGTGAGCAGGCCGCCCCCCTGCGCCGCAATGTTTCGATAGAAGAAGTCGGCAATGCCGCTGCCTTTCTCTGTTCCGATCTGGCATCCGGTATCACGGGTGAAATCCTGTATGTCGATGCCGGCTACAACATAGTAGGGCTGGCCGGGTTTTAAGGTCATTGATTGGGCCATACTGCGTTAAGTCGCCCAGTCGCAACAGGAAACCGATCGGCAAATTCAGGAAAGCCACAGGATATTGGCCGAGCACTTTCGTGAAACGGGGCGCGTAGTGATGAAACGATTAAGGTATACGCCGTGCTGGCGGGAGTCGATATGTCGGCCGTCATCTGTCATCCGTCAACGCGCCCTGGAGCAGGGATTCTACGAAATGGATACGCCGGAAGATTTTCAACCGCGAAGCCTCTGAAGCCCTCCCCCCACACGGCATATCAAGCCGTGTGGGAATAACCTCGCCCCTCAACCGGAATTATCATGCTCAATCTGAATACGCTCTCGCAACTGGCCAACATGCATCAATCGGCTTTGTCTGCGCCGGTCAAATCGTTTGAACTGGGCACTCACCGGTTCAATCCCTGGCCGGATGTTTCCTTGATGGGGGTGGTTAATCTCTCCAGTGACTCCTGGTACAGAGAAAGCGTGGTGCTAACAGTGGAGGCGGCGGTGCGACGTGGGTTGCGTCTGGCGACTGAAGGCGCGTGCCTCATAGACGTGGGTGCTGAATCCACCTTACTCGCCGCCGGTCGGGTGGATGCCAGTCAGCAAACCCAAAGGCTGCTCCCGGTGATTGAGCAACTGCATGCCGCCGGAGTGCTGGTCTCGGTGGAAACCTATCACCCCTCAGTGACTCAAGCCTGCCTCCAGGCCGGTGCGGCTGTGATTAACCTCACGGCCGGTCGGGACACGGGCGTGTTTTATCGCCTGGCGGCTGAACACGGGGCTGGCGTTATTATTTGTTACATACAAGAAGCCGCCAATGTCAGAGAAGTGGCCGATTTCACCCGGCAGGATGATCCCGTCACGCTGCTTTACGACTACTTTGCCCGCGAACTGGAAGCGGCAGTGGCGGCCGGTTGTGAGCGCATCTGGATTGATCCCGGCCTGGGCTTTTACTACCGCAACCTCCAGGACAGTGCCGTGCGGGTACGTCACCAGATGGAAACCTTCCTCAACACCTTCCGCCTGCGTAGTTTAGGCTGGCCGGTGTGCCACGCACTGCCTCACGCTTTTGAGTATTTCGAAGAAGAAGTACGCTGTGCCGAGCCTTTTTTTGCCGTGATGGCCTTATTAGGACAAACCGACTTACTGCGTACGCATGAAGTCGCCCGAGTCCTTGGCGTGATTAAAACGCTAGGGGTCATGCCGTCATGACAGTCGCCCTCATCACCGGGGCCGGTCGGGGGCTAGGGCGTGCCCTGGCTCTGGATCTGGCCAGCATCGGTATGAAAATCGCCGTGCATTACTATCAGAGTCATGCTGGAGCCGAACACACCCGCGAACTGATCCACAGCCGTGACGGAGAAGCCGAATTATTCCAGGCCAATCTGACCCGTGCCGAGGATGCCAGGCGCATGGTCGAGGAAGTAGCCGCCTGGTTTGGACACATAGACCTGCTCATCAATAATGCCGGCCACTACCAGGAAAAACCGGGGCTGGATTTAACCGAAGCCGAATGGAACGAGGGGCTGAACTCCACCGTCAGCCAGGTCTATTTCACCACCCGGGCTTGTCTGCCCTGGCTTAGAATGAGCCGCCTCAAACGCATCATCAATATCGGTGACTCGGCGTGTGATCACCCAGGAGCCAGAGACATGGCCTGGAGTTATCACATAGGCAAAACCGGGGTCTGGATGCTCACCCGCTCGTTGGCCACCCTGGAAGCCCCAAACGGCCTGGCCGTCAATATGGTGTCTCCGGGGTATCTGGAAAACAGCGTTGGTTTACCCCCGGCCAGCAGCCTGCCCTCAGGGCAAATCGGTCGCTTCGAAGACATCATACACGCGGTGCGGTTTCTGGCTGTGGCGGCCCCGGCCCAACTGACCGGCTCCAATCTGGTGGTCAGCGGCGGATGGAACCTCTAATGTCAGTTCGTTTTCAGCCGGTACGCATCCATGCCTCTTTTCGGGCTGAGGCTTTACGAGACAAGCGCATCGCCTCGCTCAAAGCGTGCGCCATTGATCACGGCTTTCATTACGCCGGTGTCAGGCAAGCCGAATTATGGCTAAAGGTACATCAAGCCCACGCGCCCGGTTCGGTTGATGTTGAATTTGAAGGCCTGTATCGGGCCGCCGCCGCCGACCTGGCGCAACAACTGGCCGGACAATCCGTGCATGTCATCGGCTTGGGTTCGGGCGGAGGAGAAAAGGAAACCTGGGTTTTGCAGGCCTTGCACCAACACGCATGTCGCCTTCGGTACACGCCGGTAGACATCAGCCCTGAACTGGCCTTGCTGTCTGCCGAACAGGCCCGCGCAACAATCGAGGCCCACATTACCCCGGTGGTAGGTGATTTATCCTTGCTGGCCGATGCTGACGACTGGCAGGAAGACGATCCGGCGACTAGCCGTGTGTATACCGCTTTTGGTCTCACGCCTAACTTCCCACCCTCTTATTTATTGGGATTGTTAAACCATAGTCTGCGCCCATACGATCAACTCCTGCTCAGTGCCAATCTCGCCCCGACCACCCACGATAACGACTCCGACTACCCCGCCGCCGTTCGTGAACTGCTCTACCAATACGATAATCCCGAAACCAGAACCTGGCTGCATCAGGTGTTAATCGACTGGGGTATTGCCGACAAACTGGGCCCACCCGAATTTCAAGTGGCCGAACTCGAAGACATTGCTGGTTTTTTTGCCTACAGTACCTGGCTGGAAGATACTCATCTGGACTGGGAAGAGCAGCCACTTACCGCCCAAAAAGGAGACCGGCTAAGGCTCTTTTTCAGCCTGCGCTATACCCCGAAACGACTGGCTACAAAACTCGAAGCCCTGGGTTTGATCATGGCAAAAGCTCATATTACATCCAATGGCCAGGAGGGGGTATGGCGCGTCCATCGCTAATCCGTCATTTATCGGTATACCTGCTGATTTTGGGTTTATTCCTGTCAGGGAACGGTATGACCGAAACCCTGGAACTTACCCGCTCAGCCAGTTTGAAAGACTTATCCCGCCATGTCGGTATACTGGAAGACATTGACGGAACACTAACCACCAAACAAGTCATGGCACTTAATCCATCAGACTGGTCCACTACAGAAGAACGGATATTGAAAATCGCCTACTCGACTTCAACATGGTGGATTCGAATTGATCTGAACAACGCAGGAGATACCCCCGCCTCACGCATAATCGAAGTGGCCTGGCCTTTATTGAACTATCTGGATGTATATCGTTTTGAGCAGGACCAAAACATCAGCACCTTGATGACCGGCGACCAACGCCCCTACGCCAACCGCCCTCTGCCTACCCGCACTTTTGCCATTCCCTTTGAGGTTGATGCTGGCCACCAGCAAACCCTGTTGCTACGGCTGGCCATGCACAGCGGCATATTATACGCCATCCCTCTAAAACTATGGCTCAAACCAGATTTTCATGAACATCTGACCCAGGAAAACCTCTTACACGGGGCCTATTTTGGAGCCATACTGGCTTTGCTGCTGTATAACGTTTTATTATTTCTGTCCACCAAAGACAACAACCTGTTGCTGTATTCGTTTTATCTGGGAGGTTTTACTCTTTGGAATCTTGGTTTTGATGGCCTGGGCTTACAGTATTTATGGCGGGATACCGGATGGTTTAACCTGCAATTCAATTTGCTGGCACCCGGCTATATCCACGGCCTGGCCACTTTGTTTGTCGTGCGTTATCTGGAAACCCGTGAACGGGCGATTTTTCTGCACCGCATCATTATGTTTGTCACCGGCCTTACCTTAATTATCCTCCCGTTCTCTCTGGCCAATCAGAGTGATCCCTCCTTCCCTATAGTTTTGCCGGCCTATTTATTTACCGTCATGAGCAGTGTACTGATCACGCTCTATCTGCTGACCGGTATCTGGCTTATGCAAAAAAACTTCCGCCCGGCCCGCTATTTCGTACTGGCCTGGTCTTGCCTGTTTGCGGGTATATTCGTTTACAGGATGACCCAGTTTCCCGGTTTAGGGATAGCCGATCATCCCTTGATGGAAAACAGCATTAACCTGGGTTCAGCACTGGAATTCCTGCTATTGGCTTTAGCCTTGGGTGATCGGTTTAATCGTTTACGCAATGACAAACTGGAAGCAGAACAGGAGGCGTATCGTTTACAGGTAAATTACTCCAATGACCTGGCAGAACAGGTGGAATACCGCACCCGCGCACTCCAGCACACCATGTCTCAGTTGCATCAGGCTTTAGAGGCCGAACGCCATGCCCAGGAAGAACAAAGGCAATTTCTGGCGACGGTATCGCATGAATTAAGAACCCCATTGGCCGTGATTGATATTGTGGCTCAAAATCTGGAAATTGACGAAAACCACGCCAACCAAAGCGAACGACGCTTACGGTATGACAAGATTCAGCAAGCCACTCGACGGCTGTCTTCGCTACTGGATAATTATCTGGACGAGAACCGGTTTTCCCTGCTCAAACGCGGGCCGCAAAGGCAACCGACTGACCTGCGCCAATTATTGGAAGATGCGGCCAATTCAGCGCGTGTACTGGCGGATCGGCATCGGTTGATTGTTACTGCCGAACGCCTTTCCACCGAGTTTAATTGTGACCCTGATCTAACCCGCCTGGCCTTGCGTAATCTGGCTGATAATGCCGTTAAATATACCCCACCCGGAACGGCTGTTATTCTGAGCGGAGACAACATTGATGGGGGTATTTTTCTCACCATCACCGACGAAGGAAAAGGCTTGCCTGAAGCCGTGCTGGAACGGGTATTTCTTCCCGGCCAACGCGGCCAGGACACTGAAAACAAACCGGGTTGGGGTATGGGCCTGCCGTTGGCCCGACGCATGATCGAAACCCAGGGCGGAACCCTCACGGCCACCAGCACACCCGGCCAGGGGTGTATATTTCAAATCTGGTTGCCGGATATTGATGCAGAAGAACATGAATAGATGATTGTGGATATTCCTGATTTACTCCGTATGATCCGGTTCCAGCATACGTCTGAACGCCTCTGATTCCGCTGTCAACAGGGTTGCCTGTTCCTGCACGGCCAGTATATTCGGCAGTATTCCTTCCATTAGTGTGGCTTCTGAAATGGGTTCCAGAAAGGCCATTTTAAGCCCCCAGGCAAATACCGCAGCAAAAACATATTGCCAAAGGCCCACCGCCACCGGTAATGAGTCCGCAACCCAAGCGGTGGGGTATAACATAAGCCAGAAGGCTGCAATAAACCCAAGCCCCTCAAACACACTCATAAACAACCGGTTAAGCAATATCTTTTTGTGGTGTTCAGCCAGACAGGTCAATGCGGTACGGGCACTTGGCCAGGCATTTGATCCATCAGAATAAAAATGCCAGGCCAGCACAGTATGGTGTAAAGAGGCAAATAAACCACCCGCCAGTAGATTAACCCCTTTTTGGGCGACAGGATGCGTGAGTACAAGTGGGGGATGAATCCGCATGATATCCTCAAGACAGGCCTTGATACGCTCATCCAGTAGCCTGAGTTCAGAACCCGAAGGAAGACTGGCCGTTACGCGTAACCCGGCATAACCGATTTGCGCGGTGCCTTCGGGTATATCTTTTTGGCGAATCTGATCCGCCAGCAATGCCAGATGACTCAGACTAAGGGTTTTAAACCAGACCGGTCGCAAGCGATAAGCACCATACACACTGGCGATAAACCCTAAACCCGCGCCCACACCGGCCAGTGCTGAGGGGTTTTTGGCAAAAGAAGCAAAGGCGATTATGGTTCCGGCACTAATTAATGTGGCCAGCAGTATAGTCAATCCCAGGCCCAGGCACAGCAACAAGCGGTACAGCATAAAGGGCATGGTTTTTTCGATGGTGCGAGTAGCACTCAGCACATTGAGTGTAAACATATTGGGTATCCTCCGGTTTTTGTATGGATTTTATTGTGATTATTGACAGGCCAGGTCGCTCAAACCCGGGCTGTAGGGCTTATGGGCATCAATTCCCTACTGATACTCTGGATATAAGGGTTCCAGTCGGGTTTTGGTGGGGGTATTGGTTTTGGTAGCGGTGAGTGGATCACTGGTTTTAATGGCTCGCCATAAATGCTGACCGTTCCACTCCCTGGGCGAAGTTCCGCCGTAGAGTGCCCGGTCTAGATGCTCCAGTTCCTGATTCAATGGCGGGTTGGTTTTCGCAGCCATGATTTTCAGTTCCGTAACGGATATTTCTGGCCTCAGACTTGAAGCCCAGGCGATCAGGGCCTTGTGTGCGGCTTTGGCATCGTTGGCCAGGCAGGCTGAACGGAGTGCAGCCAGTGCGTAGCGGCTAGACCTGGGTTTGGGTTGATCCGCTTGGCGCGTAGGCGACTGGCCAGCGCGGTGCATTATTCCCCACCCGATCACCAGGGCCAACACTCCAATGGCCGCAAACGCCGCAGCAAGCCCCACCCACAACAAAGGACTGGCTTCACTTCGTACGATTGGCGGTGCGTCATCTTTCGACACCATCACAGGTGGCTCAAGCGTAGGCGATAAGCGGGTGCCCGCAAGTACGTTCAGTGTGTGCGCCGGCAAATGCGCCACTTCCCTGCGTTGGGTTTGGGTGTTCCACCAATACACATTGAGTTCTGGCACCTGCAATGAACCAGGCCCAGTAGGCACGTAGGCAATTTTCTCGTGACGAACACTGACCACACCGGAGTTGAGTTTTTCTTCATTCAGCAGCGGTTGATCGGGGTATTGGTGAATGCTCCGTTTGGGGTCGGCTGCCGTTTCCGCCGGAACCAGTTCGGGCAGTAGCCCTATGGTGACACCTTGTGCGGTGAGTGTGAGGGTGCGGGTGACAGGCTCACCCGGTGTTAATCCGTCGAGTGGGCCAGACCAGCTTTCTTGCAGTGCTACCTGCTGCGCCGGCAGCCAGGGATGAAGGCCATACGTTTCCGGTATTGGTTGTGCATTCAGTGCCAGCGCGTCGCCATGCAGTCGTTTGATCTGCATACGCGCCCCAAAAAACGGATCGAACTTCCCTCCCCCTTGCCGCACGGGAACCCGTGTGGTGAGCGTCACACCGTTGATGGTCAAGGCACCGCTTTTTTGCGGAAACAAGGCATAACGACGTTCGACGACTTCGTAGCGGGTTCCCTGCCTCAGCGTGGTGTAGCGGTTATCTTGACCCAACCGCTGCATCAGCACGTTATCCGCCACAGGATCGCTTAGTTCTCCACCGCTGAAACCGCTACGGCTGAAGATTTTGAGCGTGTACAGCGACTGAGCCTGAACCATGGGTTCGGTCGGGTCGGCGGACACGTCCAGAAACACATCTTCATCGTCCTGCGGGGCAGTTGCGGGTGCACCCAACACCGTGATGGTCAGGCCCTTGGATTTGTCCGTACCAAAGGCCAGCGGCGGGATGGCGTAGGTTCCGGCCTGCTTGGGTATCAGGCTGAGTTCGTAACGGGTGACCTCCTGATAATGCCCGTTGGTGAGGGAAATGTGTTGATTTTGCGACTGAGCCAGAATGTCGAAATCCCGTTCCAGTGGGCTGAAATCAGGATCGGCATCCGGGGTTTGCAAGGCGGTATACGTCAGGGTGAAGGCTTCATCCTGACGTACAGGATTGCGGTCGCTGCTCACCTGGATGTCGGCGGCACAGGCCCCGCCAGACAGCAGGGCCACACACACGCAAACGGCAATAGCTTCAGATATCCGCACTGGCAAGCCACACATCATGCAGATTGCACAGGCTGAGCACATACAGCCGGTTGCCGCTGGGCGCGGTCACAGTGAACTCCGATACCGGTGCTTGATCACGAGCCGGATCGAACAGCTTTTCTTCGATAAAACCAAATTGAGCATCCAGTAACACATGCTTGATGATGTAGTGCTCATACCCCTTCATTTCATGTGGTGTGGTGGCCTTCACCGTAACGCCGGTCTCGGTTTTGGTGATTTCAATACGTGGCAGATGGCCCTCTGCCTTTTTGGCCCAGCGTCCGGGTTTGGCGCGGGTGAAGTACACACTGCCTTCAGGTGAGGCTTCCGCCGTATCCGCTTGCGCGATTGATGCAGTTAAAGTGCTGAGGGCCGCTCCGGCCAGGCCGGTTTGAAGAAAATGACGACGATTCATGGGAGTTTACCGCTATAAAAAAGTGAGTTGAGGTGAGGAATGAAACAACAACCACGGGAACATCAAACGCAAAAGCGTGTAGATGATACGCAACAGAACGTACATAAACCCTGGCCAGCAATGCTTAACCACCTTCGGGTGGGGCAAGCCGATTCTATACTGAATGCAGTCACAAACTGAACATGGATGTGACTGACACAGACCGTTATACGTATCAACATATCATCCTGATTCGCAACGATGCCAGACCATCACTCGTGGTGTTGCAGCCAAGGGGAAATTTGGTATCATTCGTCAATTAACCGCCTCCCCCTGAACTAACCCAATAATCCTTGAGGACTACAACAATGGCCAGCGTAACCCGTGACGAAGTATGGGAAATGTTTCAGGAAATTGCCCGCCGTGCGGATATAAACGACCAACTGATGACCAAGCGGGCAGAAGAAG
>JBPCSC010000232.1:0-1336 GCA_051007495.1 Methylococcaceae bacterium
TTGATATCTTCCACTACCCAGGTGGCACTCTGGGCATCAAAGGTCATTTTGTAATCGTTTTGGTTACCCAGATAGGTCACCTGGTCTATGCCCTCGCCACCGTTGATGACATCATCACCGGCCCCGCCTTGCAGGGTGTCGTTGCCAGACCCACCGAACAAGGTGTCGTTTCCGGCTTCACCCTGCAAGCGGTTGGCTCCGGCATTGCCTTCCAGCCTGTTGGCCAGTTCATTGCCGATTCCGTTGATATTGGCCACACCGACCAGAGTCAGCCTTTCCAGATTAGCGCCCAAGGTGTAACTCACGCTGCTTTCCACCACGTCTTCATCACCACCGCTGGCGGTTTCGATGATTTTGTCTTTCGTGCTGTCGACTAGGTAGGTATCAGAACCATCACCGCCTATGAGTTGATCGACGCCCGCGCCGCCGTTCAGGGTGTCGTTGCCGGATCCACCTTTGAGGGTATCTGAACCCGCAGCACCATTCAGCACATTAGCACCGTCGTTGCCGATGATGAGGTTTTTTGAGGCATTGCCTGTACCTTTGAGATCGCCAATTCCGGTCAGGGTGAGGTTTTCAACATTGGCTGACAAGGTGTAATCGACCGAACTGAATACGGTGTCGAGGCCGCTGGTTTTGCTGGAGGTTTCGGTGATGACATCGCTGCTGTTATCGACGATGTAAACATCGTTCATGTCGCCGCCGATCAGGGTGTCAATGCCGGCCCCACCGATAAGGGTGTCGGCACCAGAACCGCCTATGAGTTTGTCGTTATCGTCTCCGCCATCCAATACGTCAGCACCGGCCCCGCCGATGAGGGTATCGTTGCCAGCCTCGCCAAATAACGTGTCGTTGCCAGCACCCCCGTCCATGGAATCGGCTCCAAAACCACCATGCAGGGTGTCGTTGCCCTTTTCGCCAGTGATGGTGTCGTTGCCGTCCAGTCCGTCGATACTGTCGTTTTTGGCGGTGCCTGTCAGTTTGTCGTTGTTGATTGTGGGTATATTTTTAGCCATTGAGGTTTACTCCGTAGTCGTCAGGTTGAAAAAAACACAAAAAAAAACCACCGGCGTTAAGAACGCGGGTGGGTTGGTTAACCGAGGCTTGGACGGCTATACCGCCAACCCTCAGAATGAGGGATTAGGGGCACACGACCGGCCATGCGCGGCGCGGCGTGCGAGCGGGAAACGAGATCTAAAGCGTACATCGTGTTGGCTTATCCGTGGTTCGATCATGGCATGGGATGAACGTAATCTAGCATTTTCCCCTTGTTTTTTGTAGGTGCGAATTCATTAGCACCGCCCCAACCCGCCCTGTAGGTGCGAATTCATTCGCA
>JBPCSC010000233.1:0-4395 GCA_051007495.1 Methylococcaceae bacterium
TGGCTGTTCTGTCTGAAGCCGCCGTGGAGTAAGCACGGCTGGATCAGTTGCGAGGGCTGGGATACGACATCGGACCCGATGGACACCGACCGGCTGATACCCGATTGTTTTTATACCTGCCCACCTACGCCTTTAAACTTCTCGACAAACGCGGCGATTTTTTGGAACACGCTCTGCTTTTTCGTCAGATATTGCGGATTCAGCGGACTCATTCTGGGCAGAATGGCATTGAGTTCAGTGCCATTTTCGCTGGCAAACTCCCGTTTCAGCGAGACAGTCATATAGCGTTTGGCTGCATCTTCATTCAGTTTCTCGTCGTTAATTATCTCCTGAGCCTCACGCTGTTGTTCCGCCTGTGCAAAGTTGAAAAAGGCTTCAATAATACTCGCCTTATCACCCATCTGATTCAGGTCGGTTTTTCCAATAAAATCAACCAGCAAGTTTTCTTTAGCCCGGTTTCCCACACTAGCACGAATGATTCGGCGTACGTCTTCAACCAGTGCCGCTTTGTCTTTCACTTTTTTATTGCTCTCAAAAATCAATTCCAGAATGTAATCCAGATTGATTTCCTGCGACTTGAGCAAATCCACCTCAAACACCACGTTATCCCAGTCGACGGTGGATTTTTCCCTCTCGGCGGAAAATTGTTCCCGACGCAGCCAATCGCGAATATCGTTGTAGCTTGAACGATAATCCTGGATTTTACGTTCAGAGGGAATGTTGATCGTGTGCAGTGCGGTCAGATCTTCATCATTCAGATAGTGTTTGGCCTTGAATGCCTCCACTGCCGCCGTGTCGCTCATATCGACGGTTTGCAAATCCTTCAGGCTGGCGAACTCATCATAGTTTTGTAGCACGTTTTCTACACGCAAATACTCGCCAAACAGCATGGCGAAAGCTCTTTTGTCCGTCTCTTTTTCAATGGCGGCGGGGTCGGGAAAGCGCGTTTCCAGTTCCTTCACCACGTCCACAAAGCCACGCCGAGCCTCACCGGTAATTAAATCGGTAAAACCCTCCATGTATTCCTTATAACTTTTTTCCAATACCACGTTTCTGGTGTTTTTATCACCGAACAGGGTAATGGCATCCACGGTGGCTTGCTCCAGGTCGCGGAAGCTAACGATATTACCGAAGGTTTTGGTAGCATCGAAAATACGGTTGGTACGTGAATAAGCCTGCATCAAACCGTGGTAACGCAAATTTTTGTCCACAAACAAAGTGTTCAGCGTGGGCGCATCAAAGCCTGTCAAAAACATGCCCACCACAATCAGCAAGTCTATTTCCTGGGCTTTTACTTGCTTGGCCAGATCGCGGTAATAGTTCTGAAAGCCATTGCTGTCCACGCTGAAATTGGTTTTGAACAGTGCGTTATAGTCCGCGATGGCCGTGCTCAAAAACTCTTTCGCGCTGCTATTCATGGCGGATACCTCAAAGCTCTCATCCAGAATATCGCCTACCGCATCCTGCTCTTCGTTGGCGGCAAAAGAGAAAATGGTGGCCACTCTCAGCGGATTATCGCTGTCTTTTTGCAACGCCCTGAACGACTCGTAATACAGCTTGGCAGCATCCACGCTGCTCACGGCAAACAGGGCATTAAAACCTTTATTGCCCACTTGCAGGCGATGGGTTTTGTGTCGGAAATTATTTAAAATATACTGCGCTATTTCCCGAATACGGTCGGGGTGTAATAAAGCTTGCTTGTTCTCTGAGGCGTTAAGTTTTTTCTCATCCTGCTCGCTTTCAATCACCTTGAACTTTGGGCGAACATCGTTGTAATCCACCTTGAACTTTAGAACCTTATCATCACGAATTGCATCGGTAATCACATAGGAATTCAACTGGTGGCCAAACACGCTGGCAGTGGTTTCCGCGCCAAGGGCGTTTTGCGGGAATATTGGCGTGCCGGTAAAGCCAAACTGATAGAACTTCTTGAACTTTTTCTTCAGGTTTTTCTGGGCTTCCCCAAACTGGCTTCGGTGACACTCATCAAAAATAAAAACTACCTGCTTTTTATAAATAGGCAAATCGTTTTCACTTCTCATGAGATTATTTAACTTCTGGATGGTTGTCACAATGATTTTATTATCATCTTTATCCAGGTTGAGTTTCAGGCCTGCCGTGCTGTCTGACCCATTGACGCTATCCGGCGAAAAACGTTGGTATTCCTTCATGGTCTGGTAATCCAGATCCTTGCGATCCACCACAAAGAATACCTTGTCTATGAAATCCAGCTCGGTAGCCAGGCGAGCGGCCTTGAAACTGGTTAAAGTCTTGCCCGAACCGGTGGTGTGCCAGATATAACCTCCACTTTCCGTTTTGCTCCAGTTTTTGGCTTGATACGCAGCGTTTATTTTCCACAAAATGCGCTCAGTCGCGGCAATTTGGTAGGGGCGCATCACCAGTAGGGTATTACTGACATCAAACACCGAATAATGCAGCAATACATTAAGCAATGTGTTCTTCTGGAAGAATGTAGCGGTAAAGTCTTTCAGGTCTTTGATCAAGCTATTATCAGATTCCGCCCAGTTCATGGTGAAATCGAAGCTGTTTTTGTTGCGTTGGGTGGTATTGGCAAAATAGCGGCTGTCGGTACCGTTGGAAATGACAAATAGCTGCAAATACTTGAATAAAGAATGCTCACTATTAAAGCTCTCTTTACTGTAACGATGCACCTGATTAAAGGCCTCACGAATCGCCACACCGCGCTTTTTCAGTTCCACCTGCACCAGCGGCAAGCCATTGACCAGAATCGTCACATCGTAGCGATTGGCGTGGATGCCGGTCTGTTCAAATTGCTTAATGACCTGGCATTTATTGCGGGTGATGTTTTTCTTATCCAGCAGGTAGATGTTTTGGATGCGGCCATCGTCAAACACAAAGTCGTGAATGTAATCGTCGTGAATCTTGCGGGTTTTATCGACGATGCCATCACTGGGTTTATCCAGAAAGGTTTCGACAAAGCGCAGCCATTCGCCGTCTGAAAACTGAGTATTATTGAGTGCTTGCAGTTGCACACGCACATTGGCCAGCAAGGCTTCCGGGGTATTCAGGCCGGGCAGGTATTCATAGCCCTGATTTTGCAAATCCTGAATGAACTCACGCTCCAGATCACCCTCGCTCTGGTAGCTTTCTGCAATTTTACATTCCTGGGTGTATTTCTCCAGAACGATATAATTATTCGATTCGGCAATGGTTTTATACTCGCTCATTTCTCTGTACCTCTTTTTTGCAGCAGCTTTTTCACTGCACGGTCGAAATCCGACTCGATACGTTGCTGCTTGTTGAACTTTTCATATTCACGCTTTCGGCAAAGCTCTCCATGGTGAACGTATTACGCCGCTCGATAATGCCCTCGATATAATCAAAAAAAGCCGCAACGGTGCGTTCCAGTTTTTTAATTTCGGCTTCGCTCAAATAATTTTTAGCCACTATTGAATCCGACTTCAATACTCGCCCATCCGGTGCATTTTTATACGTACTCATGCCCATCAAGGGCTTGCTGGCATCGGCTTTCAGCGAAATGATTTCTGCCGCCGTATGGCCGGTAATCGCAAAATGAAATTTGTCCTGTACATGAGCGTAAAACAATTTGGTCTTGCTGGTTTGGGTTTTGCCCTCAATCGCCCCATGGGCAGTGGTATGTTCCAAAATGGAACTCACCACATCTTCTTGCAACTCATTGCTTTCAAAAATGTTTTTCAGGTACTTAGTAATAGCTGCCAAACAACTCCGCCATGCGCTCCTGCGTCAACCAGATAGTTTCATTACCAAGCAACACCTCCACTTTGATTGCCCCATTGGGTGCGGTGTAGAGCAGGAATTCCGTGGTTTGGTCTTGCAGGCTTAAATGTTAGGACATGAGATGCCTTCAAAGTTTGGCAGTGCTTCATAAGCGGCAATGGTCCCTTTGACCTCGGCCAATTCGCGCACACGGCCCAGCACCCGCCGCCCCTCCACAATCGCCGTGATCTGCTCTTCGGTTAGGGTATTGCCCTCAATCGCCAGCGTGCCGGTAATGGTTTTAATCCGGTTTTGCTTGCGTAACTGGGGTGAGCTGTTTAACCCACTGGCATCTAATCTACCTACTTGCTGGCTGATGTCGGCCACCCGATTCAGAATATCGGTGGTAATGGTAAACGGTGGCCGGTAGGGCATGGAGTTACGCTTCACCTGTATTTGGTTTGGGAAAGCTCAGCAATAAATCACGGTAATAGGCGTATTGTTTTTGGCGCAATTCAATTTCACGGGGTAAACCTTCGGTGAGGGAGTTCGTGAGGGCATCGAATTGGTCGAGGATGGCGACGATGCGGGCTTGTTCTTCTGGCGAAGGAACGGGAATTTTGAACTGCCTTAACGTGGTAAGATTAAGCATTCCGTAGTTGTGCATCTCTGACT
>JBPCSC010000234.1:0-1600 GCA_051007495.1 Methylococcaceae bacterium
CAGAAAGTTTTAGCACCTTACCCGGGGAGATCTCCATTGTGAGAGCAGTGGAGAAGTCAGCAGAGGCCGTAGTAGCGAGGAAGCGTCTGAAAGGACGTGGAGCGAAGGGCCGAAGGACTCAGAAACAAACCATTTTATCTATCTTGGCGGGAAGGCGTGAAGTTGTTCGAAACAACCGATGCAGCCACTATGGCAGCCTATCGGTTGAGGAAGGCGCAAGGGGGCCGGTGGATTCCGGTCTGGAGCAAATTTCTGTGCAGCAAGCCGAACGCAAAACGAAGGGGAAAATAGAAGGTGTTGAATGAAAATTTGATGGAAAGCGTATTGGAACCGAGCAACGTCAAAGCGGCGTATGAACGGGTCAAAATGAACGGAGGTGGGTCTGGAGTGGATGGAATGAGCGTGGAGGCGTATGCCGCCCACGCCGCCGTACACTGGCCGGCGATCGAAGCGAAACTGCGGTCAGGTGAATATCGGCCTGGAGCAATCCGGGGGGTAAGCATACCCAAACCGCAAGGCGGAGAGAGGCGGCTGGGCATACCTAATGTTCAGGATCGGGTGATCCAGCAAGCACTGTTACAGGTGCTGATGCCAATACTTGATGTGGATTTCAGTCCACACAGCTATGGATACCGACCTGGACGGAGTGCCCATGATGCGGTGAAAGCCGCACGCGATTATGTAAAGGAAGGCAAGGATTGGGTGGTGGATGTGGACATCAGCGCGTTTTTCGACGAAGTCGACCACGACATTCTGATGACCCAACTGGGTCGAAAGGTGCGGGACAAGCGCGTGTTGAAGTTGATCGGTCGTTACTTGAGAGTACCGATTCAGCAGAACGGAACCCTGGAGCCGCGGAAACGAGGCACCCCGCAGGGGGGGCCACTGAGTCCGCTGCTCGCCAACCTGTACCTGAACGCCCTGGATCAGGAACTGAACCGACGGGGGCTGAGCTACTGCCGTTATGCAGACGACATCGCAATTTTCGTGAGCAGCGAGCGGAGCGGCAAACGGATACTGAGTAGCCTTATGGAATGGATAGCCAAACACCTGAAGTTGCGGGTGAACGAGACCAAAAGCGGCGTAGGGCGACCCCACAAGGGCAAGTTCCTGGGGTTCTGCATCACTGCCGACGGTCAGATAGCCGCAGCGAAGGCCAGTTTGGAGAAACTGAAGGACAAAGTCCGACAGGCATGGGATGCACAAAGGAGCCTGCCTCTGGAGGAACGAACCGAGCGATGGCAACGCTATATTCGAGGGTGGTGGAATTACTTCAGCCTCTGCGAATACCGGCGGCCAATCGACAACCTGGAAGGATGGATGCGCCGACACATGCGGAAGTACTTCTGGCAACGCTGGCACAATCGGAAGGGTCGAGAAAAGGCGTTGCGACGACTGGGGATCAAGCCCGAGTACTGGATCCAAGCGAGTAGTTCGGTTGGAGCCTGGCGGCTGGCGCGATGCCCGGTGCTACAGAAAGCACTCAACAACAAACGCCTACGTCACTGGAAACTCTACGTTCCATCAAACTTTGCGACCCAATAACTTAGTTAATAAGTCGCCGAGTCCAACCGCCGGATGCGGAAAACCGCATGTCCGG
>JBPCSC010000235.1:0-2303 GCA_051007495.1 Methylococcaceae bacterium
ATTCCGCCTAAAGGCGGGATCACGAGCCTGTAGGTGCGAATTCATTCGCACCTACAAAAAAACAATACCCACTAACCTGCGGTGCTCGGCGCGACTAAACAGGGTCAGCGTCGAACCCTTAGCAGTCCAACAGCCATTTCACGGGCTAAAACACAAATCGTGCACGATGGCTAAAGCAGTTCATTACACCCTGAATTTAGCGGATAATTCCTGAGGCGACGGGGTCAGGATCGTCGGGCGTGTCTGCACTCTCTGCACTCATTGCCTGAACCCTCAACCGCATACCTCATTCCCCATTCAACCAGGGTACACTGCAAAATGACCACAAAATACGTATACGCTTTTTCCGAAGGTGACGGCCACAACAAGCATCTGCTGGGTGGCAAAGGTGCCAATCTGTGCGTGATGACCCAGATCGGATTAAACGTCCCGCCTGGCTTCGTCATCACCACCGAAGCTTGCCTGGAATATCTCAATCGTAAAACCTTGCCGGATAGCCTGCTTGATCAGGTGCGTGAGCAAATTCGCCATCTGGAATCGGCCACCGGCAATACCTTCGGCGGTACCGAACACCCGTTGCTGGTCTCGGTGCGCTCAGGTTCGGCCATGTCCATGCCCGGAATGATGGACACCATTCTCAATTTAGGTCTGAATCAACACACCTTGCAAGGACTCATTCACCGTACGGGTAACGAACGGTTTGGCTACGATGCCTACCGACGTTTTATTCAATTGTTCGGCAAAATTGCACTCGGCGTGGCCGATGAACATTTCGATCGGGTTTTTGAAGACGTGCGTCATGCCGCCGGGGTCAAGGTGGATGTGGGACTGAGTGCCGATCACCTGAAAGATATTAGCGAACGGTTTCTGGCCATAGTGCAGGAACAAACCGGCAAACCATTCCCGCAGGATGTATTTGCACAACTGGAAATCGCCATCCGTGCCGTATTCAATTCCTGGTCGGGCAAACGCGCCATTGATTACCGCCGCGAATTCAAGATTACCCAGGACATGGCCAATGGCACGGCCGTTAATGTGGTGACTATGGTATTCGGCAACATGGGCAATGATTCGGCTACCGGAGTTGGTTTTACCCGCAACCCGGCCACCGGCGAAAACGAAATGTATGGGGAATATCTGGTGAATGCCCAGGGTGAAGACGTGGTCGCCGGGATTCGCACCCCAAAACCGGTTATTGAAATGCAGGATGAAATGCCTGAGCTTTATCGGCAACTGGTTGAACTGCGGAATAAACTCGAAACCCATTACCATGAAGTGCAGGATTACGAATACACCATCGAAAAAGGAGTTTTGTATTGTTTGCAAACCCGTAACGGAAAAATGAATGCAACCGCCCTGGTACGCACTTCGGTGGAAATGTATCAGGCCGGACTCATCACCCAGGAACAGGCTTTGATGCGGGTTAACCCGACGGATCTGGAACAACTCCTGCACCCCAGGCTGAACCCGGCCCATAAGGTGTCTTCGCTGGCTCAGGGCTTACCGGCCTCACCGGGGGCGGCCAGCGGCATTTGCGTGTTTGATGCCGATCAAGCCGAACACCTCGGGCGCAGTGGGCAAAAAGTCATACTGGTGCGGGAAGAAACCAAACCGGAAGACATACACGGTTTCTTCGCTGCTCAGGGCATTTTGACCAGTCGTGGGGGCAAAACTTCACACGCCGCAGTGGTGGCGCGGGGCATGGGCAAAGCCTGTGTCGCCGGTGCCGAAGGCATACACGTGGACAGCCGCAACCGGTACGCCAAGGTGGGTGAAGTCATACTTCGTGAAGGCGATGTCATCACCATAGACGGCAGTACCGGCCACGTTTATCTGGGAGAAATTCCTACCCTGCCGCCTGTATTTTCTGAAGAACTCAAAACCCTGTTAGGCTGGGCCGATGCCACGG
The DNA here is from genome assembly GCA_051007495.1 of Methylococcaceae bacterium. Taxonomy (GTDB): domain Bacteria; phylum Pseudomonadota; class Gammaproteobacteria; order Methylococcales; family Methylococcaceae; genus CAIVXW01. The sequence goes on from JBPCSC010000235.1 coordinate 1,910, forward strand.
CCCGCGTCAAGGTTTTCGCCAATGCCGATACACCAGAAGGCGCACGCTTGGCGGTGGAACACGGAGCCATGGGCATCGGTTTGTGCCGCACTGAGCGGATGTTCAATGCCAGCGACCGCTTGCCTATCGTGGTGGACATGATTCTGGCTCACACGGCTTCGGAACGTCAGGTGGCACTCGATAAGCTGTTACCCATTCAACGGGAAGATTTCCGAGCCATGTTCGCCATCGTGGCCCCGCATCCGGTGACCGTGCGTTTGCTGGATCCGCCCATGCACGAATTTTTACCGGCTGAAAACCAGTTAATCGACGAACTGGCCAGCCTCAAGGATTATCTGACTGTAGTGAAAGGCCGACAGGCGGCCCGCAGTGCCCTGGGTATTCCACCCTTCAG
>JBPCSC010000236.1:0-4240 GCA_051007495.1 Methylococcaceae bacterium
ATCTGAACCCGCACCTGACCACACCCCGGAACCCGAATCCCACCAGGCGGTTGAATCTGAACCCGCCCCGGCCCAGCCTGCGGAACCCGAATCCGACCGGGAGGCTGACAAGGAATCATCCGGCAACCTGCCGCCTTTACTGGAATGGCTGATTGCTGATCGTCACGAAAAAACTGAATCACACACTAACGACGAATTGCCGGGCTAACGGGTGCAAAAAGTCGATACGAATCGACTCATGAAACAAAAGAGCCGTATCGTTTCACTGTTTTTTCCTTCAATAATCACTTCAGTCATGACCAAGAAAATCCTGATCGTCTTATCGTTTATTCTGCTTGCAGGATGCAGCGTGCTTCGTACCAGCCAGTTCAGCGAACCCTTCATCGGACGGGTTAAATCAGACCTGAAAGCCGATGTCGCCGTAGGTGAGAAAATTTCGGGTTCTGCCTCCAGCATTTTGTTATTCGGGTTAATTACCCTGGGGGCCCCCAACAAATTTGCAGACGGAATCATTTACGGCGGGGCTAATCAAGGCATTCCCTTCTTCAACCCTTATGAAGAACTGAAATCGGCGGCCGCCTACAACGCCGTGGTCGATGCCCGTGCCGATGTCATCATTGCTCCGCGTTACACCATCAGCGGCACAAACTACTTCCTCTTCAAAACCCTCACAGCCACCGTATCCGGTTACAAAGGAACCCTTAAAGGATTCAAAGCCCCAGCCAACTGAACCCTGGGCATTTAATGGAAAAACTCAACCCTGAGCAGCAGGCCGCCGTTTCCGCACTGGACGGCCCGCTGCTGGTACTGGCCGGGGCCGGCAGCGGCAAAACCCGCGTCATTACCGAAAAAATCGCCCTACTCATACGCAAGGGAACCCCCGCCCGCCATATTGCCGCCCTCACCTTCACCAACAAGGCCGCCCGGGAAATGAAAACCCGGGTATCCAGACTGGTCGCCGAGCGTGAATTACGTGGGCTTACCGTGTCCACGTTTCACTCACTGGGATTGGAAATCCTCCGCATGGAACACGCCGTTCTTGGCTATAAAAAAAACCTCTCCATTTTCGATGAGCACGACAAAATCACGTTGATCAAGGAATTGATCAAGCATACGCTTTCGGAATGGGATGTCGATCAGGCCAAAGAATACGCCAACCAGATAAGCCGCTGGAAAAACCTGTTTGTTACTCCAGAACAAGCCGCGTCCGCGTCGATACAAAACCCTGAAATCGCCGCCTTGTATCAGTCTTATACCCGGCAAATGCACGCCTATAATGCGGTTGATTTTGATGACCTCATACTATTGCCGGTACTATTGCTCCAGTCCAGTCCGTCTGTTCTGGAAAAATGGCAAAACCGGATTCGTTATCTATTGATTGACGAATATCAGGATACCAATAACACCCAATATCAACTGGTTAAACTACTGGCCGGCAGTTTAGGCCGGTTTACTGTAGTGGGCGACGACGACCAATCCATTTATGCCTGGCGCGGAGCGCAACCGGAAAACCTGGCACACCTGCAAAAGGATTATCCCAGGCTTAAAGTCATCAAACTCGAACAGAATTACCGCTCCACCGGGCGTATACTCAAAGCGGCCAATCAACTTATTGCCAATAATCCGCATGTATTCGAGAAACGGTTGTGGAGTGCTTTAGGGTATGGAGATCCCATTCGGGTACTCACGCACAAGGATGATGTCACTGAAGCCCGGCAAATTGCCTCAGACATCATCCATCATCATTTCCGGCAGGGCAGTCATTATGGGGATTACGCCATACTGTACCGCAGTAATCACCAATCGCGTCCTTTCGAGAAAGCCCTGCGCGAACATTCCATCCCTTATTACATTACCGGTGGCCCTTCATTTTTCAGTTATGCCGAAGTAAAAGATACTCTGGCGTATCTGCGTTTAATGGTAAACCCCGCCGATGATGCAGCCTTTTTGCGCATAGTAAACGTACCCCGCCGGGAAATAGGCCCAACCACCCTGGAGAAACTCGGTGCTTATGCCCGTGACCGGCACATCAACCTGTTTGCCGCCAGTCAGGAACTGGGTTTATCCCAGGTTTTACCGGAACCGGCAGTCAATCGTTTGAATCATTTCTGCCAAATGATTAATGAAGTCAGCCATAAGGCCAGGGAAGGGGATACGTTTACAGTAGTGGAAGGGTTTATCGAACAGATCGGTTACCCGGCGTGGTTGCGTGAAAACACCAACACCGAGGAGGCCGCCCGGCGCAAAATAGCCCAGGTTCAGGAGTTAACCGACTGGCTCAGGCGCATGGGTCAAAAAGACGACCAAACCCTGTCGCTGGACGAAGTGGTATCCAAAATCATGTTAATGGACATACTTGATCGCACTCAAGAAGACGAGGCCGGTGACAGGGTTCATCTCATGACTTTACATGCGGCCAAAGGGCTGGAATTTCCCTGCGTGTATTTAGTGGGCATGGAGGAAGACATACTACCCCACCGCAACAGCCTGGGTGACCACGCACTGGAAGAAGAACGCCGCCTGGCTTATGTCGGTATTACCCGCGCCAAAAGCCAACTTACCCTAAGTTACTGCACCCACCGCAAAAGACAAGGCGAGTCACTCAGTTGCAAGCCCAGCCGTTTTCTCGATGAACTGCCTGAAAACGAACTGGAATGGCCAGAACGCAATCCCTTGTCCCCCGAAACCAAACGAGAACGCGCCCTGGCTTCCCTGGCGCATATAAAAAATATGCTGAAATAGAAATAATAAAAAAAAGGACACCCGTATTAGTGGGTGTCCTTTTTTTTGCTAAACATCAACATCATGCCGGTAAGGATAGAAATAATGAATGACGTATTTGGCTTTCGTGATCAACTCATCGACACATACCGCTCGTTTTCGCGAAGTTTTACCCGAATTGCTGCACCCGATATCCGGGGTGAGCTTGAACAGCAATATGCCGAAGGGCGTTACTGGCCGGAACCCCTGCTTCAAATCAATCCGAACTACCAACGTAAAGGCACAGTGCAAGAGTTGGTTGCTGACGGGATGTTACACAGCGCATGTGCCGAACTGTTCCAGGTGGGTAAAGCAGAAGGCAACCCTCAACCGCTGCATCTCTACGCACATCAATTGCAAGCTCTCGCCAAAGGGCAGGGAAAACAAAGCTACGTGGTCACCACTGGCACCGGTTCGGGTAAATCGCTGTCTTTCTTTATTCCAGTCATCGACCGGATTTTGAAAGCAAAGGACCAAGACAAAATGGCTCGTACCCGGGCCATTGTGATTTACCCCATGAACGCCTTGGCCAACAGCCAACTGGAAGAACTCGACAAATTTCTGCACGGCTATCCGGCAGGAACGCAACCCTTCTCGGTTGCCCGTTACACCGGACAGGAGTCACAAACCGAACGTAACGCCATTGCAGCCAACCCACCGGACATCCTGCTGACCAACTTCATGATGCTGGAGTTGATCCTGGTTCGTTTTGACGAAGTGGATTGCAGCGTAGTCGATCATTGCCGGGGCCTGGAATTTCTGATTCTTGACGAACTGCATACCTACCGAGGCCGTCAGGGTGCGGATGTGGCCTTGCTGGTGCGCCGCTTGCGGGAGCGTTTGCAGACAAAAGAACTGGTCTGCATCGGTACATCAGCCACCATGTCCAGTACAGGGAATCTGGCCGACAGAAACAAAACGGTTGCTGAAGTAGCCAGCAAACTGTTTAGTACCCACATCAGCGAGCAAGACATCATCGGGGAAACGCTGGAGCGCGTGACCGACCCTCTCAAGGACGTGGCCTCCATACAATCGAATTTGGCCACTGCGGTAACACGCAACACTTTTTTCTGGGACGATTTTGCTGCGTTTCGTGTTGATCCTCTGTCGATCTGGGTCGAGTTGAATCTGGGTATCGAATTACCGGACAACGAACCACCGCGTCGGGCCAAACCGATGACCCTCCAGGAAGCCAGTGAAAAACTGGCAAAGGCTGCCGGTTGTGACCATGAGGTGGCGCGTGAGGGCTTGCAGCGGTTTTTGTTAGCCGCGCATGACATCAGAACACCGCAAGGACGGCCACCCTTTGCCTTCAAACTTCACCAGTTCATCAGCGGCCCCGGTAAGGTACTGACTACACTCGAACCACAAGGGACACGTCACATCACCCTGGATGCACAGCGGTTCGCCCCCGGTCGTCAGGAAGAAGGCGTCCAACTGTATCCCGTGCATTTGTGCAGGGATTGTGGTCAGGAGTATC
>JBPCSC010000237.1:0-2305 GCA_051007495.1 Methylococcaceae bacterium
GCATCGGGGGTAATGGAGGGTTTCTTGGCGGGGGGTAGGGCGCGGAACAAGGCGCCGCTCGTGTCGTTGGCGTGACCGGCCTGGTGGAGATAATCGTGAATCAGAGAACTGGCGGCGGGATGTAAGGGAATGTAGCGGGTTTTCTGGCCTTTACCGGTGACGATGAGGTGGCGAACGCCGCGCCGTTCATGTTTGAAATCCATGACTTTCAGGGTACACAATTCTTCCCGACGGAGGCCGTGATACAGGAGGGTAGCGAGAATGGCCCGATCCCGGGTGGCTTTGAGGGAATTGCCTTGGGGGGATTCGAGCAGCTGGCGGGCCTGGGCATCGCCGAGGGCGGGGGTACGGGCGGTGGTGCCGTCGGCGCGGGGGCGTTTGACGCCTTGAACGGGATTATTCGTTACGGCGTTACGGTCACATAAATAATCGAAGAGCGAGGACAGGGCCGCAAGGCGGTGGCGAACGGTATTGGCACTGAGGCTGCGGCGTTTGAGGTCATCGCGCCAGGCGATCACATGGGCGCGGGTGATGAGGCGGAACTGATCGGGCTGGGTGATATTGAAAAAAGTAGTGAAGTCCTGGATCGCTTGCTGGTAGGCGCGGCGGGTTTGGGGAGAGTCGAGGTTGGCGAACCACTCCAGCTCGAAGGGGACTTCGGCGAGGTGCTGGAGGGCGGGTGAGTTGAGGGGGGTAAGGGCTTGGGTCATGGGGGTTCGTGGGATTGGGTTTTTGTAGTCATGTGTTAGGGGAAATAGCCGATTTTTGGCAAGCCTAAACCCCGCCGGAACCGTTCGACACTGGCCGTTCAATCGGCTCGCCGCGTTGCTCTGCTGTGTATTGGTGGTTATTCAAGCCAATATTGCACGTCACAATCCCTGCTTCTAGCACTATTTTTTCAATAGAGGCCAGCGGCATGTTGTTCATGGTTATGACCGGACGAACGCTAACAACGGCTGGATGTCGTGTGCGTCGGCGGCACGTAACGCGGCAACGTACTGACTTCGCGTCTCTCCGGCATTGACCAAACTTACCCGCCCCCATGTAAACCGTGCTTGACCGAGTTTTACCAGAAGCAAGTCAGTGGCAAGCCGCGAGTGGCGGCCATTGCCGTTCGGAAACGGATGAATCAACACCAGTCGGTGATGAAACCGCGCCGCGATTTCGTCGGGTGGAAATGTCTCATGCAAAACCCAGTATCGTGTGTCCTCAATCAAATTGCGGAGCATAGGCCCAATGTTCCATGAATCGACGCCGATATTCCGGGGCGTGGTGCGCAGTTCACCCGCCCACCGCCAAACGTCTTTGAACATTCGCTTGTGCAAGCGACGTAAAAAAGCCTCGTCCAGAACGTCCCGTTTACGGCTGAACGCCCATTCCTCGGCTGCCGTAATGCCGAGTTGCTCGGCTTCGTTCAGTTCCCGCCGAAACGTGATATAGCTGGGGATCAATCCCTGCTTTTCATCAGGTGTGAGCGGGGTTGCGGCATCATCACCGTCATCATCAAACAAAGGGTCGCTCATGACTCATCCCACAGTCCCCGAAGATTGCCCTTCAGCAGCTCATTGACAATGCGCTCGCGTTCCGCTGCATTATCGGCGTCCGATAATCCTTGTGCTTCCAGCTTCATCGTGTGATCCACCCGCGCAAGCCGTTCGCCTACCTTCTTTTGTGCCTGTTCCTTGACCATCCCTTCAAGAGACGCATTGGGCACCAGGGCGTAAACGAACGTGCAATTCAGTGCCTGGGCCACACGGCTGATTGTTTCCAGCGTCAAAGCTCCGCTAACCTCGCTCTTCTCCAAAGCAAACACGCGGGGCTGTGATACGTTGAGCCTGACGGCGAGCTGGGCGGCGGTCATGCCAATGGCTTCCCGAATGGCTCGTATCCATCCACGCGGTGGGCGGGCGAGTTCTGAGGTGGGCTGCCATTGAGAGAGCCGCTGATCCAAATGTTTTCTTGCCAAGTCTCGGCGCATTAAACTAACCTTTGAGCTATAAAAACCTCAAAACATAATAACTTAAATGTTATTTTGTTGACAGTTAAAAATAACTCTTTCGTTATTTCTTTATAGTGGACCCCAAAAAACGGACACTGGTTTAAGATAGGATGAGGTCGGTTTCTGAGTGAAGTTATCATCCACTTTGGGGTTAGAAAAATGAGTGAAAGCAAAACACGTAAAGTTCATAGCGCGGGCTTCAAGGCCAAGGTAGGTTTAGAGGCCGTTCGGGAAGGCCAAACCATCAATCAGATCGCTCAGGTACACGGGGTGCACCCGGTACAGGTGAGCCAGTGGAAGAAAGCC
>JBPCSC010000238.1:0-4208 GCA_051007495.1 Methylococcaceae bacterium
TGGCCATTTATGGCACAAGCACGTAAAATGAACCACAAACCCTGGAGAAAATATAATGCTTAATTCAATTGAAATTTGTGCTGGCGCAGGTGGTCAAGCGCTTGGCCTGGAGCAAGCGGGTTTTGAGCACGTTAGTCTGGTAGAGCTTGATTCATCTGCTTGCCAAACTCTTCGCATCAACCGGAATCATTGGCATGTTACTGAAGGTGATCTGCGTCATTACTCAGCCGAAAACTGGAAAGGTGTTGAGCTACTCGCAGGTGGAGTTCCTTGCCCGCCTTTTTCAAAGGCGGGCAAGCAATTAGGAAGCGAAGATGAGCGAGATTTATTTCCCGAAGCAGTTCGATTAGTATCCGAATGCAAACCACAAGCAGTAATGCTTGAAAATGTTCGCGGTTTACTCGATTCCGTTTTCGATGACTATCGCGCAAAAATAATTTCAGACCTGAAAAAACTTGGGTATGTCGCCGAATGGCGGCTATTGAATGCCAGTGATTTTGGTGTGCCGCAATTGCGCCCACGGGTAATATTCTTGGCACTAAAGAAAAGTGCCGCAGAGTATTTTAACTGGCCGTCCGCACTTATAGAGCCGCCACCAACCGTTGGAGAAGCTCTTTTCGATCTCATGGAAGCAAATGGCTGGCAAGGCGCAAAGCAGTGGCGTGAAAGAGCATGTGTTATAGCACCTACACTGGTCGGAGGTAGCAAGAAGCATGGAGGCCCTGACCTTGGGCCAACCAGAGCAAAAAAAGCATGGGCTTCAATTGGCGTAGATGGCATGGGCATTGCGAATGACGCACCAGAAAAGGACTTTATTGGTATGCCTCGTCTAACGGTTCGCATGGCTGCCCGTATACAAGGCTTTCCTGATCACTGGCAGTTTAGCGGTAAAAAAACAGCGGCTTATCGTCAAATTGGTAATGCATTTCCACCCCCTGTTGCATGCGCAGTTGGCACTCAAATTCAAGCAGCACTCAATGCCGCCGCAAAACCAAAACTTAAAAGAGCGTAGCAATGGTAAAAGAAAAATCACAAAGAGGTGGTGCTCGTGGAAAACTTCGCGCTCATTTTTTGGAAAATATTGGTCGTGTTATGGATTCCGAGGAATTGAGAGTCGTTGCAGACAATCAATCAGAATGGGCACGCCGTGTTCGTGAACTTCGCACGGAAGAAGGTTACTTAATCCTCACGCACAACGACCGTAGCGAATTAAAGCCAGGCCAATACTTACTTGAAATACCAAAACCCCAGCCTGCCTTTGAACGTGCAATTTCAAAAGAAACTCGTGCTTATGTCCTTGATCGCAATGGCTTCACATGCCAAATGTGCGGCGCAGTTGCGGGAGAACCTCACCCGTATGACCCAACACGAAAGACACGCCTTCATATCGGGCATATTATCGATAAAAGCAAAGGTGGTAGCGATGAGCCTTCCAATCTTCGTGCTATTTGTTCTGTTTGTAACGAGGGCGCGCAAAATGCCACACTCATTCGTCCTGATTTGAAGCAGTTGCTTATTCAAATCAGAAGAGGCACATCAGAAGATCAGCTTGAAGTATTAAAATGGCTAATCGCAAAATTCCCCAGGCAAGCCGCTGAACACATTGTTCTCTCCAATAAATAGAAAACGCCCAACAATTCGTTCAAATAGTCTTCATCAAGGCACAAATCCACTCACCCAATCCACACACTCATTTCGGAAGGTGGCTGATAACCCAGGTGTTGATGGTAATGTTCCCGTCTGGCTGCAAGATACCAGGATTCCTGCCTTGATCTTTTACCCTGTTTGAACGATTGTATTTCCAGCACACTATCCCATAATGGATCATCCGGTTTTGGTCTGAATACACCCACAGTAATGGGTCGCGCCAATCGCATTAACTCGCCAGTTAAGCCACTTTCGCTCGCCAGTTCAGTAATGGAATCAAACAAGGGTATTTCATCCTGATAAGGAACGACAACATTAATTGTGTCGTGCTCAATCAATCTATAGGTTTTAGCCACGTCAGGAAATGATCCCGCCTTGACGTGCTCAATCAGGGATGCAGTCTTTCTGACATTTTCAGGTTTCACGACATCATAAAGCTCCCGATAATAACTGGAAATAGTTTCTGGATCATTCAAATCCATACCCTCATTCCCCAGACGATTTAACCTAATTTTGGTCAGATCAGTCGCTTGTTCATACCCACCGCCCGGATACCCCTCATCTTCAGGCAGGAAAATCCGCATTTCACCTTTTGATGCTCGCTTGCCTTCGCGGTTACAGCGGCCTTCGGCCTGAATAATGGCATCCAGTGGCCCATAAGCCCTGTACACCACCGGAAAATCAATATCCACTCCGGCTTCAACGCACTGCGTGGCAATCAGGCGCACCGGTTCGTCTGCCCGCAAACGGCGTCTGACTTCATTTAATATCCGCTGTCTATGAGACGCACACAGATTGGTAGAAAGATGAAAAGTATCCTCATCATTCAAGGTTTCCCACACAATTTTGGCATGCCGTTTAAGATTAAGAATACATAAAACCTGCCGGGTAGCCCGCAACTGATCAGACAATTGTTCCCACGATAATGGGGTTTTAGTATCCCCCCAATACCTGAGCACGCGACGCAATGGAGTAAATAATTGTTCAGGATGCGGCACTATCGAGCGGGGTTGCCAACCGGTAGGAACGAGTGTACTGACCTGATCGTGCAAGTGATCAAATGCCGGTTGTGTGGCCGTGGCAAATACTATACTGCTGCCATATTGATGCGCCAGGTGCGACAGCGTGGCTAAAGTAGGCAAGACCAGACCAACAGGCAGGGTTTGAACTTCATCGAACAGAATGACCGACCCGGGTAACTGATGCAATTTGCGGCAGGCAGACGGGCGGTTTGAAAACAGGGATTCCAGCATTTGCACGCTGGTAGTAATAATGACCGGGCTATCCCAGTTCTCGGCCATCATACGTCGCCGTCGCTCACCAGATACCCCACTCCCCCCTTCATCATCATGCTTATGGCATTCAACCCCCAAACCGGCCAGAGAATGATGCTCCAATAGCCAGTCGTCCCCCAAAAGCTGTTTATAAATACTGGCTGTTTGTTCAATGATACTGAGATAAGGCACTACCAATATAATCCGCCGCAACCCATGCTGCCGGGCATGGGCCAGGGCAAAAGCCAGCATGGACAGGGTTTTGCCGCTGCCTGTGGGAGCGGTCATTGTAAACAAGCCTTTGGATAATTCAGCCGCTCTGAGGCTATGCGTATAAAGCGTGCGTCGAACATCAGATACACTGGAATCAGCCCCGCTTATACTGGAGAGGTGTTCAATATGTGCCTTGATTTTTTTCAATGCCGATTCTGCACATAAAACCGGCCCCGTGGGGCGATAGCGTTTGCCCTCTTTTCCGCCCTGAAAATGGGCCTCGGTATCTATAAAATCAGCATCCACCAATGCGGAAAATAACAGGCGGATATCCAGCATGGTATCAAATCCGCTTTTTAGTTCCGCACGGAGAACAGGTTTATCCGGCTGTTTGGGAATAATGCCATCGGCGTTCAAGCGTGCCTGCAATACGCCAGAATCGGCTTCACTTAAAGCGAGTTGTTGCGGATGGTGTGTTGCCAGTTTATCAGGATGAATGGCCCTGATATCCTGAACGGCAAGGTGCTGTAAACCCACATGATGGCCTTGTATTGCCAATGCGGCCGCCACTGAGCGGTATTGGTATACTGCCAGATGCGCCCCCAGCGACCAATGATCAAGGCCGTGATCTTCGCCTAACAGGCGGTTTTGAAACCTGTCGCCATATTTGCCCAGATCATGCAGCACACCGGCTAAACAAGCCTCTTGTTCCTGCCCACAAGCCCGTGCAAACTGGCTTGCCAGCCTGGCGACAGAATTAAGATGATCAACCAGGCGATGTTTATCACCCACAGTATTCTCACTATGGGCATAATAAACGGGATTGTTTGTCATAAAAGGTTTACCTTTGCGATTAGGTAATCAGGGCTTCCAGCCCAGGATGGTTTTAGTACTGTGCGAATAAATTCGCACCTACTTTTCAGGTATGCGAGTATTCATTGATCGCTTTATGTAGGTGCGAATTTATTCGCACTACTTCCAGCCCTGATGCCAGACCAGGATGGTTTTAGTACTGTGCGAATAAATTCGCACCTACTTTTCAGGTATGCAGGTATTCATTGATCGCTTTAGTGT
>JBPCSC010000239.1:0-5662 GCA_051007495.1 Methylococcaceae bacterium
GGGCAGCAGTTCGTTGCTTTTGGGCGGAGTAACCAACACCCCTTGAATTACCGCAAATACATTGCTGGCCGCGCCTTCAATCACCCGACCGTCTCTGACCAATATGCCTTCGATGGCCCCCCTATCCAAAGCCTCTTGTCGCAGTAATACGTTGGACAGCAAGGTAATGGCCTTGATGTGACACCATTGCCAGCGGATGTCCGGCACGGTGACGGCGGTGACGCCTTCGGGTGCAACCGGGGTAATCGGATTACACATCACGAATACGGTGGGTTCTATTCCCACCGGAATGGCGTGGTCGCGTTTGGGTGCCGCTCCCCGGGTTACTTGCAGATACAGGTATTGATCGTGCGTTCCGGTAATGAGTTGGCGGAATATGCTCAACCATTGCTCATCCTCCAAAGGGGATTCCATGCGAATTCCATTCAGGCTGTCGTCCAGTCTACGCAGATGCTCATGCAGCCTGAAGGTTTGTCCGCCGTATACCGGTATGACTTCGTATACGCCATCGCCGAACAGAAAACCGCGATCCAGTACCGAGACCTTCGCGTCTTCTATGGGCATGAAATTTCCGTTGAGATAAATCATGGGAGGATATTGATCCGTGTGTCGAGTGAAGTGGAGGAGGCAATCGAAAGTATTCGGCGTGCTTATTTGAACGCCATTTGAATCTGGTCGATCAGTTGCCTGAAAAAGCCACCGGTCTCAACCGCAGTACTGGCCACCAGATCCTCCTGGGCGACGATTTCGTTGTTGTAGTTAACCCTGATGTACCCCAGTTTGTCTCCCTGTTTGATGGGGGCTGTGATGGTTTTTTCGGTTTCCATGCCGGCCTTGAGATTTTGATATTGGCCTCTGGGAAAAGTAACGAAAAAGTTTCGGGCCGGTGTCAGGGATAAAGTGGTGACTTCGCCTTTCCAGACCCTGACCTCAGTCAGTTTATCACCCACCTTGTACAGAGGGCGGGTTTCGAAAAAGCGAAAACCATAATTCAGCAAAGCCTGATTGGCACTGGCGCGTTCGTTGTCGCTGCGGGTGCCTAAAACCACGGCCAGCAAGCGCATATTGTCGCGCACGGCAGAAGACACCAGGCAATAACCCGCGCCTTCTGTGTGGCCGGTTTTTACTCCATCTACGCTGGGATCACGCCATAACAAACGATTGCGGTTGGTTTGCTTGATGCCATTGAATTCAAATTCCTTGATCGAATGCCATTTATAGTATTCAGGAAAGCGTTCGATCATGGTGCGGGTCAATACGGCCATATCTCTGGCGGTGGTGTAGTGATCCGGGTCGGGCAAACCCATACTGTTGCGGTAATGAGTGTCTTTCATGCCGAGTTGCTCGGCGGTGCGGTTCATCATTTGTGCGAACACGGATTCATCACCGGCGATGTGTTCGGCCAAGGCTACGCTGGCATCGTTGCCCGACTGAACAATCATGCCTTTGAGCAGATGTTCGACATCAATTTTGGCTCCGACCTGGGCAAACATGCGCGAGCCTTCAGTACGCCAGGCCTTTTCACTGACGGTCACCATGTCAGTCAGCTTCAGATTGCCCTTGGCCAGTTCACTGAACACGACAAACGCGGTCATGATTTTGGTGAGACTGGCCGGTTCCAAACGCTGATCGGCATTGCTTTCGGCCAACACGCGACCACTGTTCGCATCCTCCAGAATAAACGCTTTGGCACCCACATCAGGTGGAGCCGGAATCATGATTGGATCAGTTCCGGCGGCCCAGCCAGGAACCATAATTATCAGCAACAGTAAAAGGATGAACGGTCTTGAATACACGATTTCAGGTCACGGTGAGTGAGGTTGTAGGGGCGAACAGTGTAGCACGTCAGGGGTTACGGCCTTGCATCAGACCCTCAACCCGAGCCAGATCGGCTTCGGTGTCAACACCCGCTGCCGGCGCGGCATCTACGGTGCGTACCGCGATCAACTCGCCGTGCCACAGTATGCGTAATTGCTCTAGTGATTCGGCTGTTTCCAGAGGACATACGGGCCATCTGGAATAGGTTTTCAGGAATCCGGCCATGTAGGCATAAACGCCGATGTGCCGCAGAAAGGGCGTGGTATCCGGTAAAGCCTCACCGGGTTGGCTGAATTCATCCCGATGCCAGGGTATCGGTGCACGGCTGAAGTACAGTGCATGGCCGAAGGTGTCCACTACTGTTTTGACCAGATGAGGGCTGAACAACTCGGCGCGAGACGTGAAGGGCGTGACCAAAGTGGCGACGTGTGCATCTCGGGATTCAAGCAAGGCACGGGCGGCCTGAGTGATCAGGGCGGGATCCATCAGGGGTTCATCCCCTTGTAGATTGACGATGACATCCGCCCGGTTCCAGTCTTTCATGCACACCACTTCGGCTATGCGTTCAGTGCCCGTTGTGTGATGGGTTCCGGTCATGACCACCTCTACCGGCAGTGCCGACACGGCCTCCCCTACCCGCTTGTCATCGGTGGCTACCCACACAGGCCGGCCAGTTTCCAAAGCACGCTCACAGACATGCACAATCAGCGGTTTGCCGGCCAGCAGGCGGAGTGGCTTGCCCGGCAAGCGGGTCGCGCCATAGCGGGCCGGGATGACGATCTTGTATGAAATCATGGTGAGACCTCCTGTATCGGGGCGGTTTTGGGCGGTTTCAGTGCGTCGTATTCCTCCAGATCAATGCGTCTGGCTTCCGTCTCCAGCATGACGGGGATGTCATCCCGTATGGGGAAGGCCAGTCGATCGGCCTTGCAGATCAGTTCCTTGTGCTCTCGCCGGTAGGTCAATTCACCTTTGCAGACCGGGCAAACCAAAATTTCGAGCAGTTTTCCATCCATTACTTTATGTACCGAGTAGGAGTTGATGTAGAAAATCGGCAGTACCTGGCGGCAGCATAGCCTCCACAGGGACATACCAGCAGTGTGAATCCGCCCACTGACCGCATTTCACGGCGTCTTTTTCGGTCATGAGCAGGTGCGTATCGGCAGGTCGGTGCAGGTCATCGGGCCTGTAGGCGTGATGATCAGGAAAAGCCCGCCGCTCAGGGTGCAAGCCGTGTTCTTCAAGGTGTGCAAAAAACCGGGCCGGATGGCCTATGCCAGCCAAAGCGTGTGTGGGTTGATTGCGGAAGTCAGCCAGGGGGCGCGATAGGGTGGGATCAGCCAGGTTGATCGCCCGATCACCTGTGAGCGTCATGAGGGTAGCCCCATCCGGGCCTACGCCGTTGTAAATCACGCAATCGACCTGTTTAAGCCGCTCAGGCGGTTCACGCAAGGGCCCGGCCGGCAAACAATGGCCATTACCAAACCCGCGTAATCCGTCGATTACAGCGATCTCCACATCACGAGCCAAGGCATAGTGTTGCAGGCCATCATCGGCAATCAACACGGTGCAGTCGGTGGTGGCCAGAAGATGCCGACCCGCCTCCACCCGTTTTTTGGCGACCACCACGGGGCAGCCAGTTCTGCGGGCCATCACGACCGGTTCGTCTCCAACACTGAGTGGATCTGAATCAGGGTATACCCGCTGCGGTGTATGGGTGTTCTGGCCACCATGGCCACGGCTCACAATGCCAGGCCTATACCCCCTTCGGGTTAGCTCCTCGGCCAGCCAGATCACCAACGGGGTTTTACCTGCACCGCCCACGCTGATATTACCCACAATCAGCACAGGCACCGGCAAGCGAACGCTGTTCCTCACGCCACTTTGATACGCCCGTTGCCTGGCCTTAACCGCATATCGAAACAGTGATTCCAGTGGTAAAAGCCAGGAATGGGGTGTTTCTGCCTGATACCACTGATGCAAGAACCAGTCATGCAGTGAAGCTCTGGCCAGAAATGCTTCGGAGTTTTGTGTCATCTGGAGGGATTCAGAGAAGTGGCGACAACGCAGTTATGGCGTTTCAGGTGGGACAATATAACCGCCATTGTACCCGGTTTGTACGGTTTTGTGAGAGAAGAAACGGGTAGACCGCCCGGTAAGCGTGGCTTAACCAGACAGCGCGTTTACGTCCCCCGGATCAAGCGTAATGCCAGCGGATTGCTCTTGCTGACGTAATTGGTACTGCCATGACCAAACCCTACACTCCAGGCATTTTGAGTGTTTCCTCTATCCCTGGAAGCCGTCCAATACCATTTGGCCGGAGTATCGGGAAAGAACTTTCGATTAATGCAGGGGTTGGCGTAGCCGTGGTCTATCAGTCCTGCCAGTTCCTCTACGGTGGGCAAACGCCAGGACTGACCCGTCCGCACGGCTTCTTTGGCGGCATACTCCAGAGCGGCATCATAGGTAAAGCTCAATACTTCAGCGGTAGCCGGATTGGAGCGATTGACCTGGCCTTCAGACCAGCGTCGCCAGACCAGCCCATTTTTACTGTCTTTAACTTCCTGGCCATTCGTCATCAGCAGGAAACGCGTCACCGGGTCGAAGGTTCGTTGTATTCCGGCCCGGGCATTTCTGAACTCAAAATGCAGCCGCGAAGCCAGATAGCGAGCACCCAAAATCTCTATGGCCAGATCTTCAACGGTGTAGACATGATCGACATTAATTCCCTGATTGCCCATGAACGGCAGCAGGGTTTGTCGTATGGTCACCGGTCTGGACATTCCGGTTTTTTCCATCAAGCCGTCTATCAATGGTTTGGTGGTTGTGTACGCTTGAGCGATACGCAACAACCCCAGATAAATTGGCGATGAAACCTGATCCTGCATGAACGTAACATCAATATCTTCACCTTCAAATGAGGCATCTATGAGGCGGGTATAGTCATTGATGTTGATATTGTCGATTTCCTCAAGCACACCGGTCAGGAAATCAGACAGCGGGATACCCGATTGCCAGGGCAAACCGATGTTGCGCAATATCTTGTTGAGGGCCGCGATTTCCTTGTGCGTCCACAGACCGTGCTTAAAATTGTACAAATCGGTCACGACACGCAGAAAGCGGGTGAACGGTGGGTAATGGTCCATGTAGTCGTTCATCGACAGGTTTTTAAGCCATAATTCGACATTGGTTTCGATTCGCGACTCTTCCGGTTTTTTTGTCTGTTTATCCAGAAGACCTTCGAGAAGCCTGTCCATGGCTCTGAGCGAGGCTCTGGCAGTGGGTTCGGTGACGGCCAACCCTGCCAGATTATTGCGGATCAAGCCGATCACACAGACCTGCATGCAGTCAAATTCAACCAGCTTTTCCAGATATTTCCATGCCGTGCTTTGAACAATCGAGAGACTGACCGGGGTTTTGGAATCGGCGTAGCCCAGGCTCTTCAGCAAGCGTTGGTAAAACTGGCGTTTGTCCAGGGTATTCAACACCAATGGTTGTACCACCATGATGCGGGCCGCATCCAGAGCCAGTTGTTCGGATTCCAGCTTGCGCTGCTTGGCCACTTCAAGTGCGGGCTTAAGCCGGGCATTGAGATGACCCAATTCTTGTATGGTATAGGTAAACACAGTAGGCTTTGGAACTGGAGACGTGTTGAAATTAAAGAGGCTGTGGGTGATTCGTGACGGCATCCGCTGGCCGAATCAAGCCCCAAAAACGGAAGCGTGAAAAAACCGTCTTCAAGGATTGTTGTTTATCTTGTCAAAGTTACAGTGCCTTGTTCAAGCCCCTTGAGATCATCATCCTGCCAGAATGAACAATCCATCGGATATCCCCGTGCTCCCGC
>JBPCSC010000240.1:0-4739 GCA_051007495.1 Methylococcaceae bacterium
GGCCCTGGACGAGGCGAGGTGGAATGTGGAGCGAGGGCGTCTTGCCCCCGTTGGAGCGAGGGCATCTTGCCCTCGACAAGGCATGGTGCAGAGGGGAGGCTAGGCGAGGGCGGGACGCCCTCGCTCCTTCCAGGTAGGTGCGAATGTATTCGCACCCGGGCCTTGAGGTACTCGTGTGGTTGCGAGGGCGTCCCGCCCTCGTTTCGTGTATACGAGTGGTCGCTTACCTCTGGCCTGGATGTTCCTCAAACCAACCCTGCGTGCGGTTGCAGATGCTGCACACGGACAACATCACCGGAACTTCCACCAAAACGCCGACTACCGTCGCCAGTGCCGCGCCGGATTCCGGGCCGTACAAGGTGATGGCGGTGGCGACGGCCAGTTCGAAAAAGTTGCTGGCTCCGATCAGCGCACCGGGGGCGGCGATGGCGTATTCGACTTTAAACCCTTTCATCAGTCCGTAAATCAAACCGGCGTTCAGATATACCTGTATCAGTATGGGGATGGCGATCAATACCACATGTAAACCGCGTTCGGTGATGTTGTCTGCCTGAAACGCGAAAATCAAAATCAGCGTCAGCAGTAAGGCGATGACCGCCAAAGGATGCAGCGTGGCCAGAAATTTGAGTTCAAACCATTCAGAACCCTTGAGTGCAATCAATCCTGTGCGGCTAATCACTCCTGCCGTGAGCGGAATGACAATAAACGCGACTACCGAATACAACAGTACTTCAAAGGGCACATTCAGGCTCGAAGCCCCCGATACCAGCAGTGTTACGATAGGCGCGAATACCACCAGCATAATCAAATCATTTAGGGCTACTTGCACCAGGGTATACGCCGGATCGCCTTTGGTCAGATAACTCCACACAAATACCATCGCGGTACACGGTGCTGCGGCCAGAATGATAACCCCCGCCGTGTATTGATTGGCCGCTTCTGCCCCCAGCCAGGGTAGAAATAAATGCTGGAAAAATATCCAGCCCAATAAGGCCATGCTGAATGGTTTGACCAGCCAGTTCACCACCAGGGTAATCAGCAGCCCTTTGGGGTTTTTGCCTACACCCGCCACCGCCCGGAAATCCACTTTCAGCATCATCGGATAAATCATGAGCCAGATCAGCAGGGCGATGGGCAGGTTGATGTGCGAAAACTCCAGCCCACGCAAGGCGGCTATGGATTCGGGGAGTAGCTTGCCCAGGCTGATTCCCATTCCCATGCAGGCCATCACCCAAATACTCAAGTATCGCTCGAAGACGTTCATACGCTTGCTCCTATGCGGTTGAGACACGCCGACCGCTCGGCTGGGCTGAGTGTTTCCAGGGGTTCTTCCAGCAGGGCTTTGATGCGCCGCTCCAATGCGGTGTAGGTGTCATCGAAAGCCGCCGTGATGACTTCGGCAGAGCCACTGACTTTGGCCGGATCGGGTAAACCCCAATGCCCACGGGCCACCGGAGCCAGGTACAGCGGGCAGGCTTCTCCTGCGGCTGAATCGCACACGGTAATAAGCAGGTCGAAAGGAATATCAGCCCATTCGTCCCAGGATCGGCTGGAATAGCCTTCTGTGGGCAGGCCATGCCGTTCGAGCGTGGCCAAAGCGTGGGGATTCACCTGTCCTACAGGCTGACTGCCCGCACTATAGGCCCGCAAACGGCCCAGGCTCAGATGATTGATGAGGGCTTCGCCCAGTATGCTCCGGCATGAGTTGCCGGTGCAGAGTACCAATACGTTCAGGTGTGAAGAGGACATACAAAGGCTCAGATTTGGGTTTGAGTTAACGGGACACGGATGGGCAACAGGCGGATTTTGGCGGCTCTAAGCCGGGTTTTTCATCACCCCCAAAAACCGGAATGTCGCTTAGGGTGTGGAAGGCTTCCCAGGCGATTCCATCGGGATCAACCGACCAGTATTTATTCGAGCGGGCATAACAGCACCCAGCGTCTTCCTGTTGTATGAGGGGTTGATCGGTCTGGCTCCATCGCGCCTGGATTGCCTCCAGGGCTTCATCGGATTCCACCTGTATACCCAGATGGTCTACCCCTGTTTTGGCACTGCGGGTAGATATGGCCAGATTGATACGCGGATCATCCAGCATCCACTTGGCATAATCGGCCTGAAGCACGGTGGGTTCGGCCTGGAACAAGGCCGTATAAAAACGAATGCTGGTTTCAAGATCCGTTACGGCAATATGCAGATGAAATCGGTTCATGTTCTACTCTTTTGTATGGGCTTGATGGTAAAAAATGGGTCAGGGTCACGTCACCGCACGGCACGTCTCACACACAGCGTTCCATCAGATCGGCCCGCCGTTGGGTGTCGGCCTGAAACAGGGCATATTCCTGTTCAAAAGCCTTTAGCCCGGCCAGATTGGCCAGCAGCAGCGGATGCACCGGTGTAGACAAGGAGTAATGCATCCACTTGCCTTCGCGCCTGGACTCGACCAGGCCCAAATTCCTCATGTACTGTAATTGTTTGGAGACCGTCACCTGTTTCTCTTCGAGAATGTCCTGTAGGTGGCATACACACAAGGAACCCGCCTGCAACAGATTGAGAATTCTCAGGCGTTGCGGGTCGGCCAGGCAGCGGTACAAACTGGTGATGTTGAGTTCACTCATGCGACTAAAAGTATATGTTAAAAAAGGAATATGTTAAACCGCTCATTCGGCAAACCGTTTGTTGCGGATTCTGGCTTTGGGCCGTGGCTTATGGTGTGGTGTGGGCCGATCCCATCACGGTTGACATTGCCGGACTGGACGACCGGTTAGAGCAAAATGTACGCGCCAGGCTCACCATCGCCCATGAAGACGACGCCGCCGACCCCGCCCGCATCGACTATGCCCACAGTTTGGCGGTGGGCGAAATCGGCGAAGCACTAGAGCCTTATGGGTATTACCGGCCCCGCATAGACATGAGCCTGGAACACCGCGATAACGCCTGGAAGGCGGTGTATCGGGTGGATCCGGGTGAGCCTATGATTTTACAATCGGTCGATGTGAAGCTGATTGGCCCCGGTCAGGAGGAGGCCGGTTTGAACGATCTGCTCACCGCCTACCCTTTGAAACCCGGCGATCGGCTGGATCATACCCTCTACGAACGCGCCCGCAGCCTCTGGCAAAACCGCATGACCGAGCGGGGCTACTTTGATGCCCGCTTCACCGAGCACCAGCTTAGGGTTGATCTGCACGCCAACACGGCCCAACTGGTATTGCATCTGGACACCGGCCCGCGCTACCGCTACGCCGGTCTGTCTTTTAATGATACGCCCCTGAATTCAGGGCTGCTGCACCGGTTCGGTCATTTATCCGAGGGTGAACCCTATCAGGCGGCTACCCTGCTGGAACTGCAAAAAAATCTGCTCAACAGTGGTTTTTTCTCGGAAGCCGATGTAGCCCCGGAACTCGACCAACGCGCCGAAGGCACGGTTCCGGTACGGGTTCGGTTGGGGATGAGTCCTAAAAATCGCTATCAGGCCGGTGCCGGTTATGGGGTGGACACCGGGCCACGTTTGACCTTGGGCTATCGCAATCGCTACATCAACCGGTACGGACACAGCTTTCAAAGCACTTTGCGTTTATCCATGATCCGCAGCGAACTGGATGCCCTTTATGCCATTCCTCTGGCGGATCCGGTGTTGGAGCAATTCGGAGTGACGGCACGGTTGCGTACGGAAAACACCGAAGCCGGTCAGAGCCGAATTGGTGTCGCCGGCATTAAGCGTTCACGGGTACGCTGGGGTTTGCGTGAAGTGATGTCTCTGGATGCCCATCAGGAAACCTTCGACATAGACGGTAGCCGCACCGAGTTTCTGCTGCTCCCCGGTTTGGGGTACACCTGGGTGGATGCCGACAATACCCTCGATACCCGTGAAGGCATACGCCTCAGCCTCTCCGCGACCGGCGCGGCCCAGGCGGTGCTGTCCGATGCTACGTTTCTCAGGTTCTTGTTCAACGCCAAGGGCATTCATTCCATACAAACAGCCAATCGGCTGATTGCACGCGGGCAGTTGGGGTATATGGTCACCGATGATTTCTCCCGTATCCCCTTGAGCCAACGCTTTTACGCCGGAGGCAACGCGTCAGTGCGGGGGTATAGGCTCAACGAAATCGGTCCGATCAACCCGCTTGGCCAGCACCTCGGTGGCCGGTTTCTGATGGCCGGCAGTCTGGAATACGAACGCACGCTGTGGGGCGCGTGGGGGGCTGCTGTGTTTTACGATGCCGGATCCGTGTTTAACACCACGCTGGACACCCTGGCTCAAGGGGTGGGTGTGGGTGTGCGCTGGCGTTCGCCGTTTGGCCCGGTCAAGCTGGATGTCGCCCTGCCTTTGGTGGGAGGCATGGATCCATTCCAGGTGTATTTCATGGTAGGCCCTGAGTTATGAAGAAACGCTATCTGGCCGCACTGCTGGTGGTGCTGGTATTGATCGCCACAGTTATGGGGGCAGGTGCGCTCAGCCAGATGCTGCATGTGGGGTCGGTGAGTGGATCGCTGCTATCGGGGTTGACGTTCACGGATGTCGATGTCCGGGTGAAAACCCTGAGCCTGCACGCCGCCCGTCTGCGCCTGTTGATGCGCCTGGGTGAACTCTGGCAGGGGCGTTTGCATATCGAAACCCTGGCGGTAGACGGCTTGAACGTGAGGGATGAATCCCCTCCCGACACCCACCCCGGGTCGTTTGATCTCAAAACCATACCTCTTCCGTTGAGTGTGGTCATCGACGATCTGAGCCTGCACGACGG
>JBPCSC010000241.1:0-12826 GCA_051007495.1 Methylococcaceae bacterium
TGCCCGATTTAATCTCATTAGGGGCTGTCACGTAGATTATCGTGAGTTTGGGATAAGGTGGATGTCTGTTTGCCTTCTAAAGCCCCTTATCGTACTCGTGGGCCAGCGGTAATCGGGCCTGTTGCGCCGAAGCCTTAAGCCTCGGCGAACTCCCGCATGGCTGGGCTGAATGGAATGAAGCTCCACACAACCACGATCGAGTCGGGGTTCGCTTTCGCCCAGGGAGCGCGGCCATCCTGGCCGCAATGCGGGCGGGACGCCCGCGCTCCCGGGAAGGGAAAACCGTTCTCTTATCCAGAACTCACGTTAGATTAGTGAAAAGTTTTTCTTGAGGTAATTTTGAGTACAATTCTGACCAAGTCATTTATACCCCTGTCTGCCTTTAGTTAAATGTCAAGGCAGTCAGAAATGTTTTTATACAAGGTTTGTTGAGTCTAATAAAATGCGAATATCAGAAGAGCAGGCGCATACAATTAAAAGCATCGTACAGAACGTGTTCGGTGAAAGTACCAAACTGAAATTATTCGGTTCTCGCACACTGGATCATGCCAAAGGTGGAGATATCGACTTATTCATCCAGACCGACCAGATCGTGGAACAACCCGCACGTTTGTTATCACAAATAGAGGCAAAAATTATCATGCAGTTAGGGGAACGAAAAGTCGATATTATTTTAGATGCACCCAATATTGAAAAAACGCCTGTTTCCGAGATTGCTGAAAGAACAGGAGTTGCCTTGTGATGCAAGAGCCAGACATATTAAGGAAAAAAATTACTTTTTTGAGTCAGGTGGCCCAAAAGGAACATAAGCATCTTTTATATTCACAAGCGCAAGTTTTTGCGGAGTCATTCACTCAACAAAAAGCCGATACACTCTTGGAGGATGAAGCTTTTGCCGCCGACCTGGAAGCCTTTACCAGTCGTTTCTGTCGTTTTCAGGATACACTGGGCGATAAATTGTTTCCTGCATGGCTTGAATTAGTCGGCGAAAAACAAAAAACATTCCTGGATAATTTATTCAGGCTGGAGAAACTGGAAGTTATTGCTTCTGCGGAGGGGTGGTTACAAATACGAAGCCTGAGAAACAAGATGGTTCATGAATACATCAATTCTACAGTGCTGCTGACAGATGCAGTCAACCAGGCAAATGATTATATTCCTGAATTGGAAAAATCTTTTTTGGCCATATTGAATGATATGGAGAACAGATGATTTCATCATAAAAACATTTATGCCTGCCTTGGCTTTTAATTCAAGGCAGGAAGTATTTTGACTCATGGATGGCCTCTCGATTGGCACACCGTCTGGTAAAAGCCACCCTGCCATTCATTCGCGCCAAGCCTCGCCAGCTTTGGCAGAAATAGTCAACCGATAAACGCAAAATGAAGCGACTTATTAACCTGATCAGGGTTATAACGATGCCCCAATCTCTACCCGCTTTACTCTTTGGGTAATGCCGCACAGCAGGGCATAGGGTATGGTTCCTGAGTATCGGGCCACTTCTTCTACCGGCAAGCCTGCCCCCCATAGGGTGACTTCATCACCTACTTTAACCTCAGGTGTATCTGTCAGATCCAGGTTAATCATATCCATGGATACCCGCCCGATCAGCGGTGCCCGATACCCGCCTACCAATACCGGTGTGCCGGATTGTGCATGGCGGGGATAACCGTCTCCATACCCCACAGCGGCGATTCCCATGCGCGTCCAGCGGGTGCTGACCCATTCCCCACCGTATCCCACCCGCGCCCCCGGCTTTAACGATTTGATGGCAATCAGGCGAGTGCGAAAACTCATGACCGCGTGCAGTCCTTCCTCATCGCCGGTGCGTCCCGGAAACGGAGACACGCCGTACAGCATGATGCCGGGTCGTATCCAGCGGGTGTGAGCGGCAGTCCAGGCCATTATTCCGGCAGAGTTGGCAATGCAGCGTTCGCCCGAATAGCCGTCCAGTTGTGCCGCGAAGCTATTGAGTTGCTGCGTAGTGGCGGGGTGGTCGCGCTCATCGGCCGAGGCTAAGTGAGTCATCAGATGTACCGGTTGCCGCACCGCACTGCATAGGCCGAGGCGGTGGTGGTATTCAGCATATTCTTCAGGCAGAAAACCCAAACGGTGCATACCCGTGTCCAGTTTCATCCATACCTGTAGCGGATCAAGATGGCCGGATTGTTCGAGTATATCCACCTGAAAATCAGAGTGGACTACCGGTTCCAGGCCATACAGGTTCATCAGTTCCAGTTCGCACGGTTCGACAAAACCTTGCAAAACCACAATTCGTTGTTCTATTCCGGAATGACGCAAGGAGAGGGCTTCGTCCAGTCGGGCCACGGCAAAACCCTCTGCCGAGTCCATGGCCCGTGCCATGCGAATCAAACCATGCCCGTAGGCATCGGCCTTGATAACTGCCAGTACCTGCGTACCCGGCACTTTGGCGCGAACCAGGTTCAGATTATGCCGAACCGCCGCCAGATCAAGCGTGATCAACGCATTCACGCTTAAAATTCCTCCTCGGCGTAGGGGTCGGAGATAAAGTTTTCAAAGCGGGTGTATTGGCCCAGAAAAGTGAGGCGCACCGTGCCAATCGGGCCGTTACGTTGTTTGCCTATGATGATTTCGGCTATGCCTTTGTCAGTGGATTCCGGGTTGTAGACTTCATCCCGGTAGATAAACATGATGACATCGGCATCCTGCTCCAAAGCACCTGATTCGCGCAGATCCGACATGAGCGGTCGTTTGTTCGGGCGGCTTTCCAGGCTGCGGTTAAGCTGCGAAAGGGCAATGACCGGCACGTTCATTTCACGGGCCAGAGCCTTGAGCGAGCGGGAGATTTCTGAAATTTCGTTTACCCGGTTTTCACTGCCGGGGCATTTCATCAGCTGCAGATAATCCAGCACCACCAAACCCAGCGGGCCTTGTTCACGGGCCAAACGTCGGCAACGCGCCCTGACTTCCGTTGGGGTCAGACCACCGCTGTCGTCTATGAAAAACTGGGTTCCCGAGAGAATGTTCACGGCGGAAGTCATGCGTGGCCATTCGTCGTCTTCCAGTTTGCCGGTGCGCACCCGGTGTTGGTCTATACGCCCCAGTGAGGACATCATACGCATGGCCAGTTGTTCGCCCGGCATTTCCATACTGAAAACAGCCACCGGTTGCTGGCTGCTGATGGCGACGTGCTCGGCAATGTTCATGGCGAATGTGGTTTTGCCCATGGAAGGACGACCGGCCACGATGATGAGATCAGACCGCTGTAGCCCTGAGGTTTTATCGTCCAGGTCAGTAAACCCGGTAGCGGCCCCGGTGATGTGGCTGTCCATGTTGTAGAGCGTGTCAATCCGTTCCATGGTGCGGGACAACAATTCCCGCATGGGGATAAATCCGCTGCCGCCCTTACGCCGTTGATCGGCGATGTTAAATACTTTTTGCTCGGCTTCTTCCAGCAATTGCGCCAGATCACGGCCCTCAGGGTTGAAGGCGGAGTCGGCAATTTCAGTTCCTGAATGTATGAGTTGGCGTAACACCGACCGCTCTCTGACGATGTCGGCGTAAGCGCGTATGTTGGCCGCCGTGGGCGTATCGCGGGCCATCACCCCCAGATAAGCGATGCCGCCCACCTGCTCCAGTGTGCCTGACTTTTCCAGTTGCTCGGATAAGGTCACCACATCAAAAGGCGACTGCTGATTGGCCAGTTGTTTTATGGCCCGAAAAATAAGCCGGTGGTCTTTGCTGTAAAAATCGGCTTCATCAATCCGGTCGGCCACGTCGTCCCAGGTTTGGTTATCCAGCAACAAACCACCGATGACGGATTGTTCAGCGTGTGAAGAATAAGGAGGAATTTTTAGCGATTCGACCGAGTGATCGGTCGGAGAATAGCGTTCAGCCATCAGAGTGTTATCCAGAGTGAGGTTATGAGGGTCAGAAACCAGAAACCCGGCTTTGGGCATTTCGGATGGTTTCGATCAGGCTGGTGGTGGAGTGGTTATTGTGGAAGTCCAGCACCCGCACTTCCCCACCGTTTGCGATGACCACATCATGGCCGGCTATCTGGGTGATGTCGGGATAATCCCCCCCTTTGACCAACACATCCGGCAATAAACTGCTGATGAGTTCACGCGGGGTATCTTCGGCAAACGGAATAACCCAATCGACTGATTCAAGTGCCGCCAACATTTCCAGGCGATGTTCCAGCACATTGATAGGCCGTTCTGAACCTTTAAGACGCGATACCGAGGCATCTGAGTTCACCATCACCACCAGGCGATCACCCAAGGCCCGGGCCTGTCGCAAATAGCGAATGTGGCCAGGATGGAGTATGTCGAAGCAGCCATTGGTGGCGACAATTTTCTCGCCCTTGTTTCGGGCTTCAGCCAGCAACTCCAGCAATTCAGACAGATTGACCTTACCGTGCCGATGCGCCCGGCCTCCGCTCACCGCCTCGGCCAGTTCTTCGCGGGTCACACTGGCCGTTCCCAGTTTGGCCACGACCAACCCGGCCGCCAGATTGGCCAGTCGAGTCGCCTCAGCCAGCGGGGTTCCAATCGCCAGGGCCGCCGCCAGTGCCGCCATGACGGTATCCCCCGCTCCGGTCACATCGTAGACTTCCTTGGCATGGGCAGGTAAATGCAAGGGAGGCTGGCCGGGTTCCAGTAAGGTCATCCCTTGCTCTCCACGGGTAATCAGCAAAGCACCGAAATCATGCTGTTCCAGTAAGGCCCAGCCTCGATTAACCAGTTCCTCCTCGCTGGAACACACACCGACTACGGCTTCAAATTCACTGCGGTTGGGTGTCACCAGGCTAGCCCCCTGGTATTTTGAAAAATCAGTGCCTTTAGGATCAACCAACACCGGTATGGCCGCCATTCGGCAGGCATTTATCAATGTGTGGCAGTCGTGTAGCGTGCCTTTGCCATAATCGGACAAGACCACCAACCGGGCAGTCGCCAACAGGGTTTGAAACCGCTCGACCAGCCCTGCTTTAGGGTGTGCGTGAAACGACTGTTCAAAATCCAGCCGCATCAACTGCTGATGCCGACACAATACGCGCAATTTGGTGATGGTGGGTAAGTGGTTGAGCGGCTCGATGTGGCAATTGATGCCGGCTTGCCCCAGGAGTTGTGTCAGTTTTGAACCCGGTTCGTCCTGGCCACAATAGCCTAAGATATCAACCCCTCCGCCCAGTGCGGCAATGTTCAGAGCGACATTGCCTGCCCCACCCACGCGCTCTTCGGTTTGATTGATTTGCACCACGGGAACCGGGGCTTCTGGCGAAATTCTAGAGGTGGTTCCGTGCCAGTAACGATCCAGCATGAGGTCACCCACGACGAGTACGCGGGCCGAGTGTAGGTCAGGGATGTGCATAAAAGGGTTGCGCCAAATGGGTCAGGGAGGGGCAAGCATTCTCCCATCCTGACGCTCATGCAGCAACAGACCGCCCGGATTGACGTACAGGCTGTGAGGAATGGCAGCCAATCAAGCCGGCACGTCAGTGGGCGGTATTCGTCAAAAATGTTTACAATGCCGTTCGCCCTGCTTGTGCAGTGGCCATACCCTTATCAAAAAAACCAAAGGTGAATTCAGTGGAACACAAACAGCATTTCAGAGTGGTGATTGTCGGTGGTGGTGCCGCAGGCATTAGTACGGCCGCCCGATTGGTAACCGCCGGAATCAACGACATCGCCATCATCGAACCCTCGGAAACCCATTACTACCAACCATTCTGGACGTTCGTCGGTGGCGGCGTGGTCAAAGCGGAAGCGTCTGCCCGTCCTACGGCTACAGTTATGCCCAAAGGTGTGGAATGGATTAAAGCCCGGGTCGAACAGTTTAACCCTGACAATCAAACCCTAAGCACGCAGGACGGGGTGACGATCGCCTACGATTATCTGGTGGTGGCTGCTGGCTTGCAGATGGATTGGCATAAAATCAAAGGATTACCCGAGGCTTTGGGTATGAATGGAGTATCCAGCAATTATCGTTACGATACCGCCCCGTTAACCTGGAAAAATATCCAGGCCTTCAAGGGTGGTAATGCGGTATTCACCTTCCCTACCCCGCCGATCAAATGCGCCGGTGCGCCGCAGAAAATCATGTATCTGGCCGAAGATTATTTCAGAAAGCAGGGTATACGCGACAAAAGCCAGGTACTTTATTACTGCGCCACCCCGACGATATTCAGTGTTCAGAAATATGCCCAGGCACTGACCGAACACGTCGTGCAACCGAGAGGTATTGAAACCTTTTTCCGCCATGATCTGACTGAAATAAGGGCTGATTCCAAAGAGGCTGTTTTTATTAACCTGGATACTTCAGCCGAGGTTATTCAGCCTTATGACATGCTGCACGTCGTGCCCCCCATGAGTGCGCCGGATTTCATCAAAAACAGCCCACTCGCCAATCCGGCCGGATGGGTAGATGTTCATAAGCACACACTGCAACATACGCGTTACCCGAATATCTTTTCATTAGGTGATGCCAGTAGTTTGCCTACATCAAAAACGGCTGCCGCCATTCGCTCGCAATTACCGGTATTGACGGCCAATTTGTTATCGGTCATGAATGGCGGTCAGGCCGTAGCCGAGTATGACGGGTATACGTCGTGTCCGCTCATCACCGGTTATGGAAAACTCATACTGGCCGAGTTTGATTACGACCTGAACCCCAAGGAAACCTTTCCTTTCGATCAAAGCCGGGAACGCTATTCCATGTTCCTGTTAAAACGCTACATCATTCCGGCTATTTATTGGCAAGGTTTGCTTAAGGGTAAACGCTGGCCGAGTTTGATGGCTTGAGGTGTTCGACCTGCCATTCGACCGCCACACCGGGTGGACAACGCACCGCCACAGATACCCAATGTGCGGGTTCCACCCACTCGTTGTAGAGTTTCCACTCGTCTGCCGTGCCCCATTCGGCTTCATCAAACTGCACGGATAACGGGTCAAACCGGCAGTGAAATGCCTGAAAACCCAGCGATAAACCCCGGCCTGCGGCTTTGGCCACGGCCTCTTTTACCGTCCACAAGCGCAAAAATTGCCGCTGATGGTCATCGGCGGGCAAAGCCTGTAGCCAGTCTGATTCACTCGCCGAGAGAAAACGCCTGGCCAGACCCAGGACATCGGGGGTGCGTTCAACGCCTTCGGTGTCTACGCCCACTTCCACACCGTCCGGGGTGATGCCCAGGGTCGTCACCACGGCCACCCGTCCGTGGGTGTGGCTGATGTTAAAACGGGCGGCCTGACTGCCGTGGTGCGCCGGGTTGAGTTCAGGCCGACCATACGCATTAAGGCTGAACTGCCAGGCCAATGGCGGAAGCCCGTAAAACTCCGTCAGCGTACGCCGCAACAGGCTATGCGCCGCACTGTAGGCCCAACGGTCGCGGTCAAACGTGAACCGGGCGGCCCGCTCGCGCTCCGCCGGTGAAAGAAACCCCGCCAGGCGGTGCGCTTCGCCGGGGTGGTCGGGTGTTGAGGGTAAAGTACGCAGCAATATGCTGAGCTTTTCATTTTTACTACGAGGATTACTCATGAGCGGATTAGGCTTGTTTATTTTGTTTCTGCTGGGTTTGTCCCTGGCATTGGTGGTATTAAGCGTCAAGTTTGTACCGCAAGGCATGGAATATACGGTAGAACGCTTCGGAAAATATACCATGACCCTGCGTCCTGGTTTGAATATCATACTGCCTTTTATAGATCGCATTGGTGCGGCTTTGAATATGCGGGAGCAGGTGCTGGATGTCCCTTCACAGGAAATCATTACCCGCGACAACGCCATGGTCAAGGTAGATGGCGTGGTGTTTTATCAGATTATTAATGCCGCCCGTGCGGCTTATGAAGTCAGTCAACTGGAACTGGCCGTACGACAATTAACCATGACCAACATCCGCACGGTGATGGGTTCCATGGATCTGGACGAATTACTCAGCAAACGCGATGAAATTAATGCGCGCTTGTTATCTGTAGTCGATGAAGCCACTACGCCCTGGGGGCTTAAAGCCACCCGTATTGAAATCAAGGACATCGCCCCGCCTCAGGATTTGGTTGATTCCATGGCCAGACAGATGAAAGCCGAACGGGATAAACGGGCCGCCATACTGGAAGCCGAAGGTTTGCGACAGGCCGAGATACTGAGGGCCGAGGGTGAAAAACAGGCGGCCATACTTCAGGCCGAGGGCAAAAAAGCAGCGGCTTTTCTTGAAGCGGAAGCCCGCGAACGCCTGGCCAAGGCCGAGGCACTGGCCACTCAGGTAATGTCTGAAGCCATAGCCGCTGGCAATGTTCAGGCGGTTAATTATTTCGTGGCACAAAAATATGTGGAAGCCCTGCAGAAAATAGGCACTTCAGACAACAACAAACTGGTACTCATGCCTTTGGAAGCCTCCAGCGTCATTGGTGCTTTAAGCGGTATCGGGGCCATTGCCCGCGAAGCCTTTCAAAAACAATCCGACGGGTAAACACATGGTTTTGATTCCGGTTTTCTGGCACTGGTGGGCCTTGGGGGCTTTTTTATTATTGGTTGAGTTGTTGGCCCCGGGTTTTTATTTCTTGTGGCTTGGGGTATCTGCATTAGTCACCGGGGCGGTACTTTTAACCGGCCTGAGCCTGGGTATTGAAGCGCAACTGGCCTTGTTTTCCATACTCGCCGTAATCAGTATTTTTCTGGCCCGGCGATTACTCGGGCGAATCAAAATTGAGAGCGATCAACCCTTGCTGAATCAACGCACCTCCCGCTTTGTGGGCCGGGTGGTTCATCTGGATCACCCCATAGTCGATGGCCGAGGCAGGCTCACCCTTGATGGCTCCATCTGGACTGTCACCGGCGCAGATAGCCCGGCGCACAGCACGGTACGCATCACGGGTGTGGAGGGTATTAGCTTGGTGGTGGAGCAGGTGAACTTGTGATACGACGCACCCCATCAAGCACCCAACTCATACTCTTGTGTCTGGCCGGCATGACCACCGCTTGCAAACCCACCAGCGAAGAACCCCGCTTGCTGGGTACTCTGGAATGGGAACGGGTAGAACTCATCGCGGAAAAATCCGAACCCATAGCCGAAGTTCTGGTAAAGGAAGGTGATCAGGTTGAGGCAGGGCAAATTATTTTGCGTCAGGATGCCAGCCGCTGGAACGCCCGACTGGAACGTAATCGCGCCGAATACGGCGAGGCCACGGCCCGTTATGCCGAATCCCTCGAAGGACCCAGGGCCGAGCAGATACAAGAAGCCGAAGCCCGTTATCAGGGTGCTGAACACGTATTGAATATCCGGCAACGTGAATTGCAACGCCTGGAAAAGGTGCTGGAACGGCAATTCGTCAGTCAGGACACGGTAGACAAAGCCCGCGCCAACCGGGATGCGGCACAAGCAGAGCGGGATGCCACGCAAGCCGCCGTGCGTGAACTCAAAAACGGCACCCGGCAAGAACAGCGCGAACAGGCCAGACAATTCAAACGACGCACCGAAGCCGAACTGGCCAATGCTACTGTTGATCTGAATCGGCTAACGCTGCGTTCGCCGGTGGTGGGGCGCGTAGACAGCCTGCCCCTGATGGCAGGCAATCATCCACAAACCGGGGCGGTGCTCGCCGTGCTGCTGGCCGGTTCCGCGCCTTATGCCCGGGTGTATGTACCGGAAACCCTGAGAACGGCCGTCAAGATCGGGCTTTCGGTGGTGGTTCATTTTGACGGCACTTCCAACACTTATCCGGGAGTAGTACGCAGTGTGCGGGCCGACCCTGTCTTCACTCCTTTTTATGCCTTGACCGAGCGAGATCGACACCGTTTAAGCTATATCGCCAAGATTGATCTTTCAGGAGATGCCAGCGCGTTGCCGGTCGGTGCGCCACTGGAAGTGACCTGGTCAGCCCCTGCACCAGGCCCATGAACAGCGAATATGCAATACACACCCAGCAACTGAGCCGAAGCTTCGGGTCAGTCGTGGCGGTTGATCATCTGGATTTGAAAGTGCCACGCGGGGTCATACAGGGTTTTTTGGGGCCGAATGGCTCGGGAAAATCCACCACCATCCGCATGCTGTGTGGTTTGTTACACCCCAGTGCCGGCACTGCCGTCATTTTGGGCTACCGAATACCCGATCAGGCCGAAGCACTCAAAAGCCATATTGGTTACATGACTCAAAAATTCTCGCTGTATGAGGATTTGAGTTGTCTGGAAAATCTGCACTTTATGGCAGACATCTACTCCCTGCCCCGCCGCCACGCCCGCAACCGTATTGATGAACTGCTGACTCAATACGATCTGCGTGAACTCGCCCACCGTTACGCCGGTACTTTGAGCGGCGGCCAGAAACAACGCCTGTCTCTGGCCGCCGCCATATTGCATGAACCCGAACTGCTGTTTCTGGATGAACCCACCAGTGCAGTCGACCCGCAAAGTCGGCGAGACTTTTGGGAAACCCTTTTCGACTTGAGTGCGCAAGGCACCACCTTGCTGGTGTCCACGCATTACATGGATGAAGCCGAACGCTGCCACCATCTGGCCATACTCGACCGAGGGCGGTTGGTGGCCAACGGCACACCCAGAGATCTGGAGCGCGGAATTACCGCTCATGTCGTTCGCATTGAGTGTGAATCACCCCATACGGTACGCAGTCGTTTGCTGAATCAAAACGGCATACTCAGCGTGACGCAACTGGGCTTGGGTTTGAGAGTATTGATAGACCACTCGGTCAGTGATCCCGTAACGAAAATTGCCAGCCTGCTGGACGGACAGCCAGGCTACTGCCAATTTGAAGCCACGCATCCCAATCTGGAAGATGTATTTGTGGCGACTACCCAGATATAAGGGCGCATCCATTCACACTGATTGAGTTCAGTCTTCAGGCAGGAATTACCCTGCCGGTCAGGATATTTTTTTCAGTATCCAATACTGCGAACCCGCACCATAAAAGTGGTGGGTCAAATCCGCTTGCAGGATAAATCCGACAGACAGCAGGGCATTTCTTATTACCTCGTCCGGCCAATACCTGATCCTGAATCTGTCGGAACAGATCATTGCATCGTTACCGGGGCGGTTAACGATCAATTTTTCCTCATACCAGTATACGTCTTCATTATCCGGTGTCACGGAAACTCTGCGACTCATCCGCTCATCATTTGTTGAGTACCCCTGAAAAATACCTCTGGATGGGATATCAATCAAAAGCCTGCCTTCAGGTTTCAAAGCACTATACGCGGCCGACAAGGCTTTATTCAGTGCGTTTTCATCCAGTACATACAGCAAGACAGTAAAAACACAAAGGGCAAAATCAAAATTGCACCCTTTGAAGTCTTGCATCGTGGAGCACACCGTATGTATCTTCATACCTTTACTCTTTTTTAACGCCAACTGATCAAGCATCTCCTGACAAGGGTCTACAGCGGTAACGTCAAAATGCTTTTCTGCCAATGGAATGGACAGTCGGCCTGTGCCCGCACCAAAGTCAAGGATACTGCCACCGGTATGAAGGGTCTCGGTAATCAACTGAATGGTGGTTTGAGTCAGTTCTGAATAGAACAGACCGAAAGAGTGTTCGTAGGCGAGATCGTACACGTCTGCCCAGGAAGCATGAGGAATATGATGTACTGGCATAACTTATATCTGCGTTAAATGGTGGGTTATTTTCCATGAGCTTGCATCAGGCGTGTACCGCGAAAGGTACCGATAGCCAGAAACAACCAGAAGAATAACGATAACGGGGTTTTATTGTTCCAGCCTTTGATGTCCAGTATCATTTTTTTAGACCCGTCTAACTGATTGATACCCGGGATCAGATGAATATCCAGATCAAGGCATTGTTTGCTGAAAAAGTAATTAAACAGGGATTGTTCTGATAACGCCCTGAGGCTGTTGATTGCAGGTAGCTTATCTGTGATAAAGCTTGTACGCTCATCCATAAAGCGACGATCCTGTTTGATGTTTTGCAGGTCGATTAAGGATATGGTCATGCGAAAGTAGTCCGACGGGTCGGTTGCAATCGCCTGATAATAGGCCTCATTGGGGTGGGTTTTCTGTCTGCGGGTCGCGGCGATGCAATACCCTTTGGGCAGGGTTTGATTCCAGATTTCGGCTATATCACACAGAAAGATCAGGTCAGCATCACAACTGATGACTCTGTTGTCATCCGGTAGTATTTCAGGGAGAAATACCCGCCATAATACGGCACTGGAATACCGTTGCACGGCATGTTTTTCACACAACGGATAAAATGCCATGGCACTGACATCAATGCAGCGTATTTCATCACCTGCCCTGATTTGCCTGGTGAGTGCATTCAGGGTAGCGGGTGTAACGGTGTGGTCGTGGGCTATACTGATGATGAGCGGGCTACGGGTCATGGCGCGTATTGAGGCATACATCGCGCTAAAGGCTCTGGGATAAGTGCCGGTACCGTCGTCTTTAAGACCTATGAAAATATGCGGGGGTGTTGGGATGAGCATGTATTTTGTCCTATACATAAAATTACCTAAAAAGACTTTTTATCAGGCTACGTCATAACCCCCTAATCAGGTTACTCAGTCGCCAACGGAACACTGAGATATAGGGGGGCATTTTACCCGCCCCATACTGCAAAATGAGGAAGGTCTTGGCCGAGGTGGTTTCGAGTCTGCGCCAGGCTGACACTTAATGCTCCGTCCTTGCCCTTTTCTCCGATTCCGCTAGAATCGCCCTCCAGGCCACACAGCGTGACAGAGGCGAAACATGGGACATAAAGACATCATCTCATGCCGGTACGCATGCTGCGCTACCTGACGGATATTCTGCTGGACCATCAGGCTAAAAGCGATTTACCGGTATTGCAGTACGTGGTGTACATTGGCAGGGATAAGCTGAATATGTC
>JBPCSC010000242.1:0-1237 GCA_051007495.1 Methylococcaceae bacterium
ACAACTATCCTTCGCGACCGCTCCCGATTACGAAACCAAAGCTGATGCAAATGGAGATAATACTTATAACGTAACTATAACAGTAACCGATAGCTTAGGAGCATCAAGTAGCTTGCCTATCAATATTATGGTGACTGATATTACCGAAAACACCACCCCCATAACCCTCTCCCTAACCCAAAACGGCCTGAGTTATACCTCGCTGGCCGATTCAGTCGCATACTTTGATTTCTCTGGCGATCAAATCCCTGACCATACTGCCTGGGTGGGGCGTGGGGATGGGTTTCTGGCTTATGATGCCAATCACGATGGGCGGATTAGTCAGCGGAATGAAATCGTGTTTACCGATTATGCCCCCAACGCGCAAACCGATATGGAAGCAGTGCGCTGGGCGTTTGATACCAATGGCGATGCCTGGTTGTCGCCGCAGGATAAGGACTGGGCTTCGTTTGGGGTGTGGCAGGATGCGAATGGCAACGGGATTAACGATGCCGGGGAGTTCCGCAGCCTGGAGAGTTGGGGCATTGCGCGAATTAGCCTGCAATCGGATGGGGTGACGACTACGCCGGTGGATGGGGTGGTGTCGCACGGGGTGAGTTCGATTGAGTGGGTGGACGGGCATACGTCTCAGGCCGGCGATGTGGGCTTTGGTTTTGAACCGGCTTCGGCGGTTGCGGATGCGACGACGCGGCCTTTGGCGTCGGTGGCGGATTCGGTCAACCACAGCCTGGATACGGCCTTGACCGATACCCTGCCGCAAGCCTCGGCTACACCCACGGCGACGGTGACTGATCCGGTGTTGGCCGATGTGTATGCACGGTTTCAACAGGCGGTGATGCCGACGACGAGTGGCCTGGAGCCTCATTCCAGCCCTGTGCCTGTCGCTGAATCGACTGTGGCCGCTACGCCCAACCGTATGGACGACGGCCTGGCCGAGAGCATTTCGCGCCTGAAAGAAGCCGCTGCCCGCTCCAGCACCGCCGAGGCATCGACGAACCCGACTCAGGAGCCTTCGCGTGTCGTAACGGAAAATAAACCGGCGGCCCCTCCGGCCAACCCGGCGGACACGAACCCACTGTCCGGCACGGCCTACAAGAACATGCTGCTAGGCCACGATGCCCAAACCGGGCCTATCACCGCCGAACAACCCATGTCACCCCACGTCGTACCCACCGTGCCCGATGCGACGGCGGCCTCCCTCAACTGGCAAACGCCACTGGACGATTTAAGCCATGCG
>JBPCSC010000243.1:0-1993 GCA_051007495.1 Methylococcaceae bacterium
CGTTTAGTTTTAGCGAGATGCCGACTGGGTTTGATAGCAGCAAGATTATTGTAAGCGGTGGAACTTTGGGCAGTCTAAATGGAACCGGCTTAACCCGCACCGCGCTATTCACGCCCACACCTAACACCAATAATCTGTCAGCCAGTATCAGCGTCAATGCCAATACGTATACCGATGCCGTTGGTAATAATGGACTGGCCAGTAATAGTCTGAGTTTGACCGGCGACACACAAGCCCCTACCCTGAGTATCAGCAGCGACTAGACCAGCCTGAAATCTGGAGACACGGCGACTTTGACGTTTAGTTTTAGCGAGATGCCGACTGGATTCGAGGCCAGCGACATCAGCGTATCCGGTGGAACCCTTGGCCCCCTGACCGGCACCGGGCAGACGCGCACCGCGCTCTTTACCCCACTGGTCAACACCCGACAAACCGGCAGCGTCAGCGTCCTCGCCAACAGTTACACCGATGCCGTCGGCAACACAGGGACGGTCAACAATGCCCTCAGCCTGACACTCGACACCGTACCTCCTACACTCTCCATCACCGGCACCACCGTCACCGAAGGCAATAGCGGAACGAGCAATGCCAATGCCAACGTCACCGTCAGCCTGTCAGCCGCATCCAGCCAGACCGTTACGGTCAGTTACGCCACCCTCGATGGCACGGCGACGGCGGGATCGGACTATACCGCCGCCAGCAGCAGCCTGACCTTCGCCCCCGGCGAAACCAGCAAAACCATCTCCATACCGGTAATCGGCGATACCACGGTGGAGAGTAATGAAACCTTCCAGGTACAACTGAGTGCCGCAGCCAACGCCGTCCTCAGTACCACGGCCAGTGCCGCCACGGTGACGATTACCAACGACGATCAGGCGGTCATTCAATCGGTCATCTCCATCACCGGTACCACCGTAAACGAAGGCAACAGCGGCACCAGTTACGCCTATGCCACGGTGAGTTTGTCAGCGGCCAGCAGCCAGCCGGTCACGGTCAATTACCAAACAGCCGACGGCACGGCCACGGCGAGCAGTGACTATGTAGCCACCAGCGGCCAGCTTACTTTTGCAGCGGGAGAAACCAGCAAAACGGTGGCGGTGGGCATACTGGGCGACACGCTGTTTGAACAAAACGAGACCATACAGTTTTCGTTGTTTAATCCGCAAAACGCCACGCTGGCAACCAGCAGTGCCTCGCTGACGATTAACAATGACGATACCCAGGCGGTTTCATCCGTTGCGGGGCAGGCGGTGATTGATCTGGGATCACAATACGGCAAGCTGATCAAGCCGGTGCAGGTGGATGGCGGGCACTGGTTTTATTATTGGGATCGGTCGGGGGATGGAACTAGCGCGGATAAAAAAGGCGCGGGCTATGCCAACAGCAGTGACTGGACGACTCACGATGTGCTGGATCAGATATTCAACCAGGACATCAACGGCACTGTAGGCGGTGGGGGCAATACCAATGATACGTACCGATATGCCACGATTAACGGGGTACATGTGGCCTTGCCCAGGCAGGGGGATGGACGAACGGGAATATCCAGTTATTACTATGCGAATGGAACGGCAGTAGGCGGTTCACCGGCTTCTGTGGGCAGTACCGCCATCAACCCGACGTATGACGATCTGTTGGCGGTTTGGGATGCTTATAATGGGACGGGAACCGGGCAGGGGGCTTATGGAACGCCGCCGCCGGGTTGGAGCGACAGCAGCGATTACTGGTCGGCCACCCCTTCGGCTTCGGGCCACGCCAACGTCGGCCTTCTCAATGGCCTCGTCAATGACTACTACGACGGCAGCCACAATTACGTTGCCTTGGAGGTTTTGTGAGTGGCGTTTCCGCAGGGCATTTAATTTTTTTCTCGTTCCCGCGCTCCCGCGTCACTGCCATTTTCTCGTTCCAACGCTCCTGCGTTGGAACGCATACGTAGGCTGAATAATGAGCAGAAGCCGGGGTAGTAATTCCGCCTAAAGGCGGGACTACGAGC
>JBPCSC010000244.1:0-1835 GCA_051007495.1 Methylococcaceae bacterium
GCTCGTAGTACCGCCTTTAGGCGGAATTACAGGCTCGTAGTACCGCCTTTAGGCGGAATTACCTTGCCCCGACGCGCCGGCTAAAGCCGGAACTACAAACCTACAAACCTACAAACCCACTAAGCTTATGTCAGACGTATTCACAAACGAGGGGGCTTACCGTTGGCGGCGGCTTTCGCCCGAACAACGAATACAGGTTCTGGCTGCCCGCAAGCAAGAAGGTCGACCTTGGCATTCACCACCTCATTTTGCCGTTGGTCAAGCGATGGATTACCACATCACGGCGGCCTGTTATGAACATCGCCCGATGATCGGCCACAGCCCTGAACGTATGGAGGAATTCGCCAACGACCTTCTCGCTGTGCTTGAGGCCTCGACTTCTCAAATGTACGCCTGGTGTTTGCTGCCGAACCATTACCATCTCTTGGTGAGAGTCGCCGTCTTGAATCACCTCACCCAATCTTTAGGCAGGCTGCATGGCCGCTGTTCGCACCGGTGGAACGGCGATGATGGACTACGAGGACGGAAAATTTTTTATCGGGCCTCCGACCGGTCTATTCGCACGGAACGCCATTTTTGGGTGACGGTAAATTACATCCACCATAATCCTGTGCATCATGGGTATGTCGATCAGTGGACGGAGTGGCCTTGGAGCAGTGCAACCGAGTTCCTCAAGAG
Organism: Methylococcaceae bacterium; assembly: GCA_051007495.1. Lineage (GTDB taxonomy): Bacteria > Pseudomonadota > Gammaproteobacteria > Methylococcales > Methylococcaceae > CAIVXW01. The sequence continues at coordinate 679 of JBPCSC010000244.1, forward strand.
AACGGGGCGGGAAGAGACAGTTAGAATTTGGCGCGAGTATCCTGTCAGGAATTTTGGACGCGGTTGGGACGATAAGGATATGTAGTTTTGGTTTGGTTTGGCTCGTAGTACCAGGCTCGTAGTACCGCCTTTAGGCGGAATCCCCTGCCCCAACGCACCGGCTAAAGCCGGAACTACTAGCCTGGCGGAATTACCTTGCCCTCCTTCGGGTGCGGGAAACCGATTAATCAAGTTATGGGATAGGGTGGTGCTTGGGCAAAATTTATTTTGACGTTTTTGCCGTTTTTTGACCTACAGATGATTATGCAATTGATAATTGTGCAATATACAACCGATATGAGCTAACCAAATGGATGCGATTTCAGGTATCTTTCACCTTAAGGTCACTGGGTTCCTCAGTTTACTCTTTTCAATATGGATAATAGGGTAATTAACCAACCTGTGGATGTCTTTTATTTTTTAGAAAATTAATTGCTTTACTTATTCAGGAGAGAACGCTACAGTCATAACGCGCTATAATATTATTATATAGCGTGTAATTATGGGCGTATCAGTAGGTATGCTTAAGAATAAAGGTTTTTTATGTGGTTTAGCATATTACTGGAATTACGATCTGTTTAAGGTGGCTCATAAATACGAGCCTAAACTGAAAACCAATTAACTTCGCACCATTATGCCTGCGGAAATATACGTTTTCTGGAACTCTTGGTGGCACACACCAAGCCCACTCATAAGAAACATAATAAAACAAATAGTGGTATCCATGAACCTAGAAGACACCCAATTGCCACTGGCCTTTCTGGATAAACTGCCCAGGCTATCTACAAAAACCGAAAATCCTTGGTTGAATATACTCGAAAGAAAGGATGCTCAACTCGCCAAACTGCATCTTGATATAGAAGAAATCTCATCCCGTCTGGAACACAGCGAAAAGGAATATCGACGACTCAAACACATTTTAGTTCAACATAGAATAATCATCCCGAAAAATCCACTAATTGACGACCGGTATCAGATTTCTGATGATGGCGCAGAAGTACAGGATATAAGTACCGGCCTGATCTGGCGGCGTAGAATAGAGTCGGGAAGATTTGAATACAGGGAAGCCTTCTTGCATACAGAAAAAATGGTCGTTATAACCGGGCAAACATGGCGAG
>JBPCSC010000245.1:0-11137 GCA_051007495.1 Methylococcaceae bacterium
AATGTCAGGAACCGGAACGGGTGCGGCAATCCACTCTGGAAATCGCTGCCACCTGGCTGGCTTTGGGCCTTGATACTGAGCACGCGGTGTTTTATCGGCAGTCCGATGTGCCGGAAATCGCCGAACTGGCCTGGCTGCTGAACTGCGTCACCGCCAAAGGCTTGATGAACCGTGCTCATGCCTACAAAGCGGCCGTACAAGCCAACGAAGACAGCGGCGAAACCGATCCCGACAAAGGCATTACAATGGGTTTGTTCAATTACCCCGTACTCATGGCGGCGGACATTCTGCTGTTCCGGGCACGGCGAGTACCCGTGGGCAAGGATCAAATCCAGCATATTGAAATGGCCCGTGACATCGCCGGTCGTTTCAATCACCTGTACGGTGAACATTTCGTACTTCCCGAAGCGATAGTGAGTGAAGACACCGCCACCCTGTCGGGTCTGGACGGTCGCAAGATGAGCAAAAGCTACGACAACACCATTCCCTTATTCGCGCCGGAAAAATCTCTGCGCAAGTTCATCATGAAAATCAAAACCAACTCCCTGCAACCCGGCGAGCCCAAAGATCCCGATACCTGCACTCTGTTTGGCATTTACAAAGCGTTTGCTACCCGGGCAGAACTCGAATCCTTACGTGCCGACTACGCCGCCGGCATTGCCTGGGGTGAAATGAAAAACCGCTTGTTTGAATACCTGAACGCGCATCTGGCCGCACCTCGTGCACGCTACGAAACCCTGCTTCAGGCCCCTGAGCAGATCGAGATCGCCCTCAAAGCCGGTGCAGCCAAGGCGCGTACCCACAGTGTCCCACTGATGCAGGCCGTTCGATCCAGCGTAGGCATACGGCCACTGGTGGGATAAGCGTATGCACATCGTCATTTTGGGTTCGGGTATCGCCGGCATTACTCTGGCCGAAACCCTCAAAAAACTTCAGCCCGGCTGGCCGGTGAGTGTCATTACTCAGGAATCTCACGGCTATTACTCTCGCCCCATGCTGTCGCACGGGTTCTCCCGCGATGACGTGGAAAGCCGCATCATCCTCAAGTCATTCGATGCCCTGAGGGATAGCGGGATAAATGTAGAGGCACACACCAAGGTGGTGGCCGTGCACCCGGAAAGCCGCACCCTGACCCTACAAACCGGCGCAGCAACCGACACCCGCGCTTACGATCGCCTGATATTGGCTGTGGGTTCAGAAGCCTTGATCCCGCCCCTGCTACGCCACGCGGCGGATAGGGTACGGGTTGTCAACAGCCTGGATGACCTCATCCGCCTGCGCCGTACCCGGCAGCGCATTCAGGAACAGGGCCGAACACCCCGCTGGGCCATGATGGGTGGCGGTTTGATCGGCTTTGAAGTGGCGGCCGACCTGGCCAGGGCGGGGGACAGTGTCGTGCTGTTCCATGCCGGATCGCGCTTGATGGAGCGTCAGTTGAGCGAGGCGGATTCCCTTAAATTACACGCCACCCTGGAGGGGCAGGGCATCACGGTACACCGGTCGGTAAACGTGGAGGGCATCAGTGCCGTTGATGATCGCTTTGCGTTACACCTTGCCACCGGCATTGAGACCGGATTCGATCAGGTCATTGTTGCCTGCGGGTTTAGCCCACGCACCGAACTGGCGGCCCAGGCCGGCTTGTCCACGGGGCGCGGAATCCAGGTAGACGACTACCTCACCACCAGTCACCCTGACATTTATGCCATAGGCGACGCGGCAGAATGTCCCGATGGCTCCCTGTACGCCTATGTTCTGCCGGTACGCCATCAGGCCGTCTGGCTGGCCAATTATCTGGCCGGAATCACCACCGCACCCTGGGTAGCCCCCGCGTTCAAACCACGCGCCAAGGTGCATGGCTTTGAAGCGTCTTCTACTTGAAGACGCAACACCCGCCCAAGCAATCTCACTCACCAAATGCAGTAGGCCGCATCAAATACCGCTACAATGTCGACCCATTGTTCCCCCTGCCAGCTTCCGCTCAACCCCCTATGAAAATCCTCGAATACACCGATCTTGATGTCTCCCGGTGCGCGTCACAGTACAAAAAACTGGTGAGTTTTATTGAAAATGATGACTTTCAGTCCGCTGATGTCAAGAAACTCAGCAACATTGGACAGGGCAAGTTGTACCGGGCACGCCTGGATTATGCCAATCGGTTGCTGTTCTCGGTTATTCGTCATGGAGATAACGTCTACGCCCTTATGCTGGAAGTCATAGAAAATCACGCTTATGACAAATCCCGCTTTATGCGCGGTGCGACCATAGACGAGGACAAAATCCCGACGGTCAGCGTATCTGAAGTGACTGACCAGGCAGAACCGGTGCGGTATATCCATCCCGAACGGCGTGAGATCCATCTGCTAGACAAAGTCATTTCATTTGATGACGTGCAGGAACATGTATACCGCGAACCGCTGCCGCTGATACTGGTAGGCTCCGCCGGTAGTGGTAAAACCGCTTTGACTCTGGAAAAAATGAAACAGATGGAAGGCGACGTGCTGTATGTGACACATTCAGCCTATCTCGCTCAAAGTGCCCGTGACATGTACTACGCGAATAGCTACGAACGCACCCTTCAAAATGCGCTTTTCTTGTCCTACCGTGAATTTGTCGAAACCCTACACATACCCAAAGGACGCGAAGCTACCTGGCGGGATTTCTCAGCGTGGTTTTCGAGAATGCGGCTACAGTTTAAAGATATTGATCCCCATCAGGCTTTTGAGGAAATCAGAGGGGTTATTGCCGCCGACGCCACCGGAGTGCTTAGCCGGGAGTCCTATAGCCAATTAGGCGTGAAGCAATCCATTTTCCCGACGGCTCAACGTAATGCCCTGTATGACCTGTTCGAGAAATACCGTGACTGGCTGGATAGCTCAAACCTGTTTGATTTAAACCTTATTGCTCAGGCCGTTAAAGACAACGTGGCGGTTCGTTATGATTTCGTCGTGATAGACGAGGTACAGGATTTAACCGCTACCCAATTGGCTTTGGTGTTGAAAACCCTTAGAAAACCGGATCACTTTCTGCTGTGTGGTGACTCTAACCAGATCGTGCACCCCAATTTCTTTTCCTGGAGCAAAGTTAAATCACTGTTCTGGCAAGATGCCCAACTGGCTGACCGACAGGAACTCAAACTCTTGCAGGCCAATTTTCGTAACGGAATGGAAACCACCCGGGTCGCCAATACCTTGCTCAAAATCAAACACAAACGCTTTGGCTCCATAGACCGGGAAAGCAATTTCCTGGTACAAGCCATGGCGGGCGAAGCCGGGGCGGTGACGGTGCTGGCCGACAAGGATAATGTCAACAAAGATCTAAACCAGAAAACCAAAGGCTCCACGGCGTTTGCCGTTTTAGTCATGCGGGATGAAGATAAAAGCGGGGCCCGTCGCCATTTTCAGACTCCACTGGTATTTGCCATACACGAGGCCAAGGGCCTGGAATACGACAACATCATTCTTTACCGATTTATCTCGGATCATCGTCAGGAGTTCAGTGAAATCGCCGATGGGGTCACCCTGGCCGACCTGATGAGTGATGATCTGGAATACCACCGTGCGCGAGACAAAACCGACAAATCACTGGAAATTTTCAAGTTTTACGTCAACGCCTTGTATGTCGCGCTGACTCGGGCCATACGCAATGTTTATCTGGTTGAGTCGGATGTCGGCCATCCTCTTTTGTCTTTGTTGACCCTGCAACCGGGCACTGAAAAGGTCGAGGTGGAAGCACGGGAATCCACCCTGGATGACTGGCAGCGCGAAGCCCGCAAACTGGAATTGCAAGGCAAACAGGAACAGGCCGATGCCATCCGGCAGAACATTCTTAAACAGGAAGCCGTTCCCTGGACAGTATGGGACGAACCCCGCCTGCGTGAAACCCTGCATAAAGTCTTCATCGACAAGGTACCGGGTTCCAAATCAAAGCAACAGCTTTATGAGTATGCCTGCGCCTACAATGAACCGCAGTTGGCTCAATATCTTGCTAACCTGGTTCATTACGAACCCGCCAATAATTTTCATAAACAGCAATCGACTGTGGGATACAAACACCTGCTGGATTATTACGGAAAAAACCTGAAGGACGTAATGCGGCAATGCGATAAATATGGTGTTGACCATCGCAGCATCATGAATCTGACCCCGCTCATGTCAGCGGCCATAGCCGGCAATATCGAATTACTCGAAACCCTGCTGGAACGGGGGGCCAATCCCGAACTCACCGACCACATGGGTCGCTCAGCCATGCACTGGTCCATACTGGAAGCCGGTCGAGATTCCAAATACGCCAAAGGCGCGTTTTCCACCGTTTATCGTTTAATCGCTCCCAGTGCCCTTGATATCACTGAAGGAGAGCGCATGATCCGTATTGATCGCCACCAACCGGAATATCTACTGATGCACACCTTCTGGGCCTTGGTTAAGGGGCACTCCTCACGTTCAGGTGCCATCTTTGCCTTGAATGTCGATTCAATACTGGATGTATGGAAAAATTTCCCGGTGCAGGTATTGGCATCTGAGCGCAACAAGCGCAGCCACATCACTAATGTGTTGTCACGCAACGCGCTGTTCCGGGACTACGCCTACAATCGCCATCTGTTTATGCGGGTCAAAACCGGGTTTTATCATTTCAACCCCTTGATTAAAGTTCGGCGCAAAACGCCTGAGGGAAATGAAATGTGGCTTCCCTTGTTCTATGCTTTGAATATGCCTCTGATGCGGGAACTGGCCATTCCCCTAAACTGGAATTTGATTGCCCGATTGACAGGTGAATCCAACGTGGTTTACCCAATCGAACCCCTGTTCAAGCCACTACAGCAGGAGTGGGAAAAGGAACAACAACTTATGCGGGAACAAAAACTGCTGGAAACCAAAGAACGCGAAGAAAACATCCGCCAACGATACATGAAGGCTCTGGAAAAACACGCACGGGCAAAACCAGCTTCCGGCCCGGACAAAACATGACCCGGCCACATCTTTTTCACCCGTTAGCCGAGCAGTGTCTTTATCAGGCAGAAACGGTTGCTGACAAACTGCTCATCATCGACACCCTCAGTGCGTATCATGCCGACAACGAGCTGGATTTCACCCCCCAGCGTCCCATACGGGCGGCTCAAGAAGTGGCATTACCCGGGCAACCCATCCTGGTCGAACCCCGCGAACTCCCCAGCCGCAACTTCACCACGCCGACCGGCCAAGTGGCTTTTTTTCATGCCCTGGCCCATATCGAGTTCACCGCCATTTTGTTGGCCCTTGATATGGCTTACCGGTTTACCGGTTTACCCTTGGCCTTTTATCAGGACTGGCTGGGTGTGGCATTGGAGGAAACGATGCATTTCAGGATGCTGGACGCACGCTTGGCTCTGCTGGGTGCGGCTTATGGCGATCTTCCCGCACATAGGGGCTTGTGGGGCACGGCATTGGAGACGGCACACGATGTACTCGCTCGCCTGGCCTTGGTTCCCCGCTGCATGGAGGCGCGTGGCCTGGATGTCACGCCGGGCATGATCGGCAAATTTGAACAAACCGGAGCCACCCATGATGTCGCCCTGCTCAACCGCATCTACCACGACGAAATCGGCCATGTCGCCCTGGGTAGTCGCTGGTTCTGTTATGTCGCCAACCAGCGAAATTTGAACCCGGAAGACACTTATTTCAGCTTGTTGCAGGAATATCTGCACGGCAATCTGCGCGGGCCATTCAATCTGGAGGCCCGGAGGCTAGCCGGGTTCAGCGAACCCGAACTGGCCCGATTGGCCGCCGTCTGACGCTTATGAAGCCACTCGCGCCTGTTCTGCTCATAAGCCTGCTGCTGGTAACACCCGGCGGCCGCGCCGATCTGGAAACCGGCTTGAACGCGGCCCGCCACCAAAACTGGCCCGTAGCCAAAAGCGAGTTTGAGCGGGCCGCCGAAGCGGGTGACCCAGCGGCAATGGTCAACCTCGGCAATCTGTACATGAAAGGCCTGGGTGTGGCTCAGGATTATTCCCTGGCCAAAGAATGGTATCAGCGTGCAGCAGATCGTGATGATCGCGCAGGGCAGGGAAAATTAGGACTTTTACACTATTACGGTTTGGGCGTACCGATAGACTACAACCAGGCGGCGCACTGGTTTGAACTCGCCGCCAATCAGGGCGAGCCTACCGCTGAAACCATACTGGCTTCCTTGTATGTACGCGGGGACGGCGTGGACAAGGATCTGTCTGCCGCTTATTTCTGGTACACACGGGCGTTGGAGCAAGGACATCCCGAGGCCGAACACGCACGGGCTACACTGGTAGACACCATGACCCCAGGAGAAATCGGCGAGGCACTCAATCGCCTGACGGCCACGCATACCCCAACCGATCCCGAGGTGGAAACGCCCCCGGCCAAGGTGCGGTTGTCAGAACAATACCGCCAGCACCACCGGCCACCACACACTAAGGCGCAAATCGCTACCCCAAAGCCACACGTTAAGCCGCACCAAAAACACGCTAAACCAACCTCTAAACACGCCACGGCCCCCAAGAAACACGCCCGGCAAAAAGATGTCCCATCACATCCAAAACCCAAGGCGCGTCTTAAACACACTAAAATTCATGGTTCGCATTGATGTCCCGGCCACGCAGGCAAGCATTTACCGTATACTGACACCATCTTTTTCCCACACTGACGCTTCAAAGACATGCTCACTATACGCTCGAACCCCGTCGACGCGGCCTTGGTAGTCACCCTGGAGGGCCGTATTGATGCCACCAGTGCCCGGCAACTGGAACAACAATGCCTGGAATGGATTGATTCCGGCCACAAAAAGCTGATCTTCGATTTCACCCAGGTTCAGTACATCAGCAGTGCCGGGCTTCGAACCTTCCTCCTGACCGCCAAAAAAATGGGTTCCATACAGGGGGAAATCCGGCTGGCCGCCATGAATACCACCATCACCAATGTGTTTGAAATCAGCGGATTCAGCAAGCTGTTTGCTATCCATCCCACGGTTGAAGCCGCGCTGAATTCATGATTCCTCTCCCTTCCCTTAGCCCATGAACACCGTAACTGATGCCATCCAATACGCCCCCACCCATGAGTGGGTGCGCATCGACTCCAACCACATCGCAAGCGTCGGTATTTCCGGTTTTGCCCAATCCCAGCTTGGCGATGTGGTATTCCTGGAACTACCCAAAATTGGCCGCCAGGTGCGGGCCGGTGAATCCGTAGCCACAATCGAATCGGTCAAGACAGCTTCGGACATACACAGCCCCTTGAGTGGTGAAATCATTGAGGTCAACACCGCACTGACCGAAACCCCAGAAGCGGTGAATGACGATCCCTACTCGGCCTGGTTGTTTCGGCTCACCCCCAACAACCGCGAAGAGGAAATGGCAGGGCTTATGGACGAAGCGGCCTATCGCCAACAGACTCTGGAATAAGCGCGTCATACTGAGCTTTCCCGTTATGGTCGTATCAAACCTCAAAGGCTTTCCCCGCCTGCTCTCGGCTTGCGCCAACTCCTTATCCGGTCTCCAAATTGCCTGGAAGCATGAAGAGGCTTTTCGTCAAGAATGTTTATTGCTGCTCCCCGTCACGCCTCTGGCTTTATTGCTGGGGCAAAATGGCGTCGAAAAGGCACTCCTGCTAGGAAGTCTTTTGATCGTCATCATCACTGAACTGGTCAACACCGCCATAGAAGCCACCATCGACCGTATTGGCCCTGAATATCACGAACTCTCCAAAAGAGCCAAGGATTTAGGGTCTGCTGCCGTGATGATGGCCTTGGCTTTGTTGGGCATAGTCTGGATTTTGATTTTATTTAAATGAGGTACTTGAATATGACAGCGTTGATTTGTGGCTCCATAGCCTATGACACCATCATGGTGTTTCCCGACAGTTTCAAAAACCATATCCTGCCCGAGCAGGTGCATATCCTTAACGTTTCTTTTCTGGTGCCGGAACTCAGACGGGAATACGGCGGATGTGCGGGCAACATTGCCTACAATCTCAAAATACTGGGGGGCAATCCCTTGATTATGGCGACTGTTGGCAAAGACTTTGGCCCCTACCGTGACTGGATGAATTACTGCGGAGTGTCTCAGGACTTCATTCGGGTTCTGGACGACAACTACACCGCTCAGGCATACATCACCACCGACCAGGACGACAACCAGATCACGGCGTTCCACCCAGGAGCCATGTCATTCTCCCATCTGAACGATATCCCCACAGATATGGGTATCCGGATCGGCATGGTTTCTCCCGATGGCAAAGCCGGCATGGTTCAACACGCGCAGCAATTTCTTGATGCTGGCATTCCATTCATTTTCGATCCGGGCCAGGGTTTGCCCATGTTTGATGGCAACGAACTGCTTGATTTCATCGACAAAGCGACCTGGATCACCGTCAATGATTACGAAGCCCGATTGATGCAGGAACGTACCGGCCTGAGTGCAGAACAGATTGCAGCCCGAGTGGATGCCCTGATCATCACCAAGGGGGGAGAGGGTTCAACCATCCTCTCGCATGGCAAAAGCCATGAAATCCCGCCCGTCCCTACCCAAGGCGCGGTTGACCCAACCGGTTGTGGCGATGCTTATCGGGCCGGCTTGCTGTATGGCTTGCTGGAAAAACTGGACTGGGCCTCGACCGGACGAGTCGCCTCGTTGATGGGTTCACTCAAAATCGAAACCTACGGCACCCAGAACCACACCTTCGAACTGGAAGGATTCAAGAGCAAATTCCGCCAGCATTTCGGCTACGAGTTCTGATCCAGCCATGAACAACACCCTTGCCCTGCTCGATATCATGGCCCGGTTACGACACCCCGAAACCGGTTGTGCCTGGGATTTGCGCCAGGATTTCGCCAGTCTGGCACCGTACACACTGGAAGAGGCGTATGAAGTAACCGATGCCATAGAGCGGGACAACATGGCCGATCTCAAGGAAGAATTGGGTGATCTTCTATTGCAGGTGGTATTTCATGCCCGGATGGCAGAAGAAAAAGGCTTGTTTGAATTTGAGGACGTGGCGGCGGCAATCGGGGACAAACTGATACGCCGTCACCCTCATGTATTCGCCGATATCGAATTTGCCACCGATGAAGACCGGCAGCGTTTTTGGGAGGCCGCCAAGGAGGAGGAACGCCGGGAAAAGGCCGGAAGCAACCCGCCCGACAGTGTTTTGCACGGCATGGCGCACAACCAGCCAGCCTTGATGCTCGCGCAAAAGTTGCAGGAACGGGCCGCCCGCAACGGGTTCGATTGGCCTGACGTGGCTCCGGTATTTGCCAAAGTCAGGGAAGAACTGGACGAACTGGAGCAAGCGTGCCGTGAAGGCGATCAGGCTCACATCATTGAGGAAGCGGGTGATCTGCTATTCGTCACGGTGTGCCTGGCCCGTCATCTTGATGTTGATGCGGAATCGGCCCTGCGTAAAGGCAACCAGAAATTCACCCGCCGCTTTCAGCACATTGAGCGACGACTGGCGCAAGAAGGAAAAAGCCTGAAGGACAGCCATCTGGCCGAGATGGATACCTTCTGGAACGAAGCGAAAAAACAAGGCTTGTAGTCATCACGACCCGTAGCGGGCACGTACTGAATCCCGGTTCAATGCCAACCACTGCAAACCGATGATGGGTGCCGCTGCCCTGATGGTTTCGGATTCCAGCCACTGCATGGCTACCCCGAAATCAAGACTCAGGGCGCGGATGTCCTCATGCTCCTCAGCCAAACCGTACACTCCATCCACCCCGGCGGAATCAATCAGGGCACAAAATAAAGTGATGGTTTCGGAACACCCGCCGGGCGTTGGATAAAAACAACCGATACGAATCAGTTCCTGAATCGTACATCCGGCTTCCTCCAGGGTTTCCCGGTGCGCCACGGCTTCAGGTGTTTCACCTTCCTCTATGGCTCCGGCCACAATTTCCCACAGCCAGGGAACCGGGCTAGTCTTGATGGCCCCCACCCTGAACTGCTCAATCAGCACCACTCGATCGCGTACCGGGTCATAAGGCAGCACCGCCACGCAATCGCCACGATGAAACAACTCCCGACTAACAACCTCTGACCACCCCCCCCGATACAGGGTGTGTCTCAAGCGGTATTTCAGCAGACTGAAAAAACCCTTGAAGGCCGTCGATTCTTCAATAATCTGGTATTGCCCGGTCGGCTCGTTCATATTCGCACCACGCTTAGTTCATAGGGTTAAGAAAAGCACTCAGGGCCGCAGCAAAACTGACTCCCAGACGATGACCAACCCGATCCATCCAGTTTTCTTCCTGGGTGAAATTGACCAGATTTTTGGCCCCGATGATGTCTTCAGCCACATGACGAACATCCCCCAATTCGTCAACCAGACCTAATGCCATTCCCTGCTTTCCTGTCCAGACCAAACCTGAAAATAACTCAGGCGTTTCTTTTAGCCGATCTCCGCGCCCCTGCCTGACCGCTGTAATGAATTGCTGATGCACTTCATTCAAAACACCCTGCATAGAGTCCTGAGCCACCGGATCCACTGGAGAAAACGGATCCAGTATGGCTTTGTGCGCCCCGGCGGTCATGACTCTGCGTTCTACGCCCAGTTTGTTGATGGCCTCGACAAATCCGAAATTACCCATGATGACCCCTATGGAACCCACCACACTGGCACTGTTCACGAAGATTTTGTCGGTGGCCGCAGCGATGTAATACCCGCCCGAGGTACACATATCCGACACCACGGCATAAATGGGCAATGAGGGTTTTTTGGCCTTGAGTCGCCGAATTTCGTCATAGACATAAGCCGATTGCACGGGGCTACCGCCCGGTGTGTTCATTCGCAAAATAACGCCCTGGGTATGGTCGTCATCCACTGCCTCACGTAAACCAGCGATGATCGTATCGGCACTGGCCGGTTGCCCCGCCGCAATCATGCCGGCCACATCAATCACGGCGGTATGATTTTTCTGATGCCCCATCCAGTCGGACTGATCCAAGGGGTTAACCACCTGCCACAAAATGATGCCGGTGTAAATCACCAGGATAAAGCGAAAGAAAATGCCCCAACGCCGCCCTTGCTTTTGCTCGGCAATAGAGGCCATGAGGACTTTTTCCAGGACTTCCCGCTCAAAACCGCTCGGTGCGGAAGGGGTGTCGGATGGGGTGGGAGATGAATTATGGGTTTGG
>JBPCSC010000246.1:0-5454 GCA_051007495.1 Methylococcaceae bacterium
GCCGCCGGACAGTCGGTGGATCAAGCCCTGGCCGACTACATCGTGGCCCATCCCGGCGTGCGGGTCGATCTGGCCGACAGCACTACGCTACAAGCCGTGTTACAGGCCGCTGCGTCCACGCTGGGACTCAAGCTCGGCACGGCGTTGAACAGCACGTTGCAGGCCCTTACCACCAGCAACGCCCAGCTTGATCAGGCCGGAGCGGTATCGGTTACCAATGCCCTGCAAGCCTACGATCAACTGAGCGTGATGGGCAAAATTCAGACACTGGCCAAAACCCATAACCTCACCGCCCTGAGTAATAACGACCTCACCCAAGCCTCTGTCGGTGAAGTGGCACCGGTACGTCTGGTGCTGGATGCCCAAACCCCGGAACAATCCGAAGGCCAGACCGGCAGCACGCCCTATATCTTCACCGTGATCCGTAACGGCGATCCCAGATTGCCGCTGACGGTGGATTACGCGGTGGAGAGTCAGGGCCAGGCCGATGCCGCCGACTTTGGCGGCAGCCTGCCCAGCGGCACACTCAGCTTTGCGCCGGGTGAAATCATTAAGCCCTTCCTCATCAATGTCAGCGGCGACAGCCTCGAAGAACCGAATGAACCCTTCACGGTCAGTCTGGCCCACGCGTCGATACCGGTGGTGATGGAAAAGGCCCAGGCCAATTCGCTGATCCGCAACGACGATCCGGCCCACCTTGAAATCAAACAGCCAGGGCTGGTACCGAGCATTGCCGGCCAGGCGGTAGCCATACCGGGTGTCAGCGTGGTCGCCGGCAATCAGGGCAACATCACCCTAAGCGTCACCCTCACCCCTGAAAACGGCCAGATTGCCGTCAGCGGGCCGGCCCAGACCAGCCGTGACGGCAATGATCTCATCCTCACCGACAGCCTGGACAACATCAACGCCACACTGGCTCAACTCAGTTTTACCGGTGAAGTCGGCCAACTGGCCGGCAAGCTGTTACTGACATCGACCGATGGGGATCCCACCACCTTCGATCCTACCGGCAAACTGACCGTCGACTTGCTTTATCCCACCACGATCACGCTTCCGGGCGAAACCGAAGTGCTGGCCGGCACGACGGTCGATCTGGGCAGCACCCACCTCGACGACCACGAGAACGACCTCCGGGGCGTTCCCATCACCCTGACACTGACCCCGACCGGAGGCCGTCTGGCGGTTCAGCCTTATGGCGATGCCAGAGTGACGGCACTGGATGGCGGCCTGCTTCAGCTTGATGGTCTGGTCGATGACCTCAACCACAGCCTGGAGACCCTCAGCCTCACCACCGGCAGCAAGGTCACCCAGGCTTCGGTCAAGGTTTATGCCGACGACCACTTCGACTACACCCCCAATACCACGGCGGTGTTGAATCTGAAGGTCGTGTCCTCGCCGACTGAAACCCTGCCTACCGCGCCACTCGACGTTGTGAGCGGACAATCCACTCTGGTGAGCGGAATCCAGGTGGCCGATCTCGACAGCGAGCGACTGACCGTAACCTTGACCGCCAGCGGCGGCACACTGAACTTCCCCCAGCAGAACAACGTTACGATCACCCCGCTCAATGCCCACACCTGGCAGTTGACGGGCAGTCCCGCCAACCTCAACAACAGTCTGGCCAACCTGCACTATACGGGCGATCCTGCGGTGAACAACGGTCAAATTCAGGTGGTGACCACTGATTCAGGACGGATCACACAGGTGGCGGAAGGGACGATGACACTGGCTCACCATGCCACTCCCAAGCTGACACTGCCCACCGCTCCGGTACTGTTGGCCGGCAACGCGACACCCATAGCGGGGATAACGGTTAGCGACACCGATTCCCCCAGCCTCAGCGTCAATCTGAGTCCGACCGGTGGAACGATCGCGTTGACGGCAGCGAAGGGTGTCAGCCTTGCACACCAGGCCAACGGCGATACCACCGTGAGCGGAACGGCCAAAGCACTGGATGCGACTCTGGCAACGCTCAGCGTGAACGGCCTGGCCGGTCAATTCAGCCTGGGGGTTACGGTCAGTGACGACCAGCCAATCACCCCCGATGCCACAGGTACTCTGCTGCTTGATGTGCTGGATGCCCCGCACCTGAGCCTGCCGAACCGCGTGACGGTCTCGAATCAGGTCACCACCGGCATTCCCGGCATTAACGTAGCCGACGCTGACAGCCCCAGCCTGAGCCTCACCCTGACACCCAGTGAGGGCACGTTGACCCTGAACGGCACGACCGGCGTGAACGTCATTCCGCTGGCGAACGACGTGCTGCGTTTGCAAGGCAGCGCGAACGACCTCAACGCCGCCTTGACCGGACTGCGCTTTGCAGCCAGTCCCGATGCCCGCACACCGGGTCTGAGCGGGGTGGTGAGCGATGGCGATGACCGGACTCAGGATGCCAGCGGTCAGATCAGCTTTGATCTGGTGACCGCCCGTCCGCCTGAAGCCGGTGGCGATCTGACATTGCTTGATCTCAACGGCAATCCCATTCAGGACAATGCCCGACCGGATGCCGCCAACATCCGCCTGACCCCCACCACCCTGAGCGATCCCGACAGCGCAGTTCCGGGCAGCCTCCGCATCCTGGAAGTGACCGGAGGCACTGTGACTCAAGCCGATGGCCGCGTGATTCAACTGGGTGCTACCGGGACAATCCTGAATCTGACGAACGGCAGTCTTGATTTACGCTTTCAGCCTGAAGCCAACAGCGTGGAACCGACCCACTTCCATTACGCCCTGATCGACAGTGCCATCAGTACACTGCTTTCACCGGCCAGCACGGCGACACTGTCTGTCGTACACATCAACACCGCCCCGGTTCTGGCTGAACCACTGAACGATCAATCGCTGAATGAAGGCTCACCCTTCCGCTATGTCATTCCAGCCAATACCTTCAAGGACAGCGATGCAGGTGATGTGCTGACGCTCAGTGTGACGCGCACCGATGGACAACCGCTACCGGCCTGGTTGCAGTTTGACCCCACCACAGGAAGCCTGACTGGAACACCGGGACTGGATCAGGGCGGTCGTTATGCCCTGATTGTCACGGCGACCGACAAGGCCGGTGCTACGGCCAACACGCCGCTGACACTGGACGTCGCCGCTCAAGTGAACAGCACGGTCATCGTGTTAGCCCCCGAATCCGACAGCGGAACCAGTACCAGTGACGGAATAACCCGTTCTACGGTATTGACTCTGGAAGGACAGACGGTTCCAGGTGCCCGCGTCGAGGTTTACGGCCCTGATGGTCAAGTGTTAGGGACTGTCACCGGCGATGACGCAGGTCGCTGGACTTTGCCGAATGTCGATACCCGCCTCCTGGTCAGTGACGAGGGCATTACCGGTCAGGATGGCCGCTATACGTTCACGGCTCATACCTTGAGCGCGGATGGCATCACGTTGATAGGAAGTGATACGTTGACGGTGCAGATTGATACCGCAGCACCCAGCACCCCCTTGTCGCTGGCGGTGGCGACGACTGCTGGAGAACCCGCGCCCACCCAGCTTGATACGGCAACCCCGACGCTGGATGTCACCTTGGCCAGTGGGGTCGGGGTGGATGTGCAGCCGGGCTATATTCTCAAGGTGGGTTACCAGAATGCGGCCGGGCAGGCTGTCGAGGTGGCCCGGGCGGTGCTGACGGATCAGGAGATCGTCGCCGGTCATGTCCTGCTGACCACCGACGAACTGGGCGATGGTTCCTACGCGCTGGAATCCAGACTGTACGATGCTGCGGGCAATGCCTCAGACCAGGTCAGTCTGGATCTCACGATCCTGACGGATCTCGATGGGGTCGCACCGAGTATTGAATCGGCGGTTGCCGGGGGGGATTTCAACGGCGATGGCATTCCGGATTTAAGCCAGTCACAGGTCACCACTTTGCCATTGACCTCAGCCGCCAGTTTCCAGAGTGGTGCTCATGCCGATCCGGCCAGTTTCGGTGCCTTGATTATCGGTACGCCGCCGGTCATCGCGTCCAGCGACGCACCGGTAAAACTGGATCCGAATGGCCAGTTGACCCATGTCAGCATACAAACGGTAGACGATCTGCCCGGCCAGTATGCGCCTGAAGTAGCCAGTGCCCTCACCACGGCATTGGCCGGTGTAGCCGTCGACCCGGTGATGAGCGGTTTGCTGGACTTTACGATCCAGGCCAAACCAGGAACCCAACTGGAAGATCTGGATCCCACTCGCCCCGGTCTGCAAACCCGTTTGGTCATGGAACTACCCGCTGGCGTAACCGCCAACACTTACTACAAACTGGGAGCCACTCCAGACAACCCAGTGCCGCACCTCTATTCCTACATGGCCGACGGCAATCTGGCCACCTACGATGACGGTGCCGAACTGGTCGACTCCGACGGCAATGGCACCATAGACCGGGTGGTGATTACCTTCACCGATGGTGCCGCAGGCGATGATGATCTAACCGTAAACGGCCAGATCGTCGACCCTGGTTTCCTCGGCGTAGCCAGTGAAGATCATTGCCATTGCGACGATGCAACCACGCCCAATCCGGGGATTACCCTCACGGGCGATACCCACGCCCCTACCGATTACCACGACAATCTGGTCGGTACTGACGGAGACGATACGCTTGAAGGTTTGCGCTGGGCGGACACCCTTTCAGGTGGTCTGGGTAGCGATACCCTGGATGGCGGCAGAGGCCGGGATTTGCTCGATGGCGGTGACGGCAAAGACACCCTGCTGGGTGGCAAGCGTCGGGACACGTTGTTGGGTGGCGACTGCAACGATAGCCTCGACGGTGGCACCGGACGGGACAGCCTGGAAGGAGGCGATGGTGCCGATACCCTCTACGGTGGAACCGGTTGGTATCACGACACACTGCGCGGCGGCGGGTGCGATGATACGCTGGACGGTGGTGAAGGCCGTGACGAATTGTATGGCGATGTCGGCAACGATTCACTGCTGGGAGACAGGGGTAAGGATTGGTTATACGGCGGCGATGGAGATGACACCCTGGACGGCGGACACGGGTCTGATACCCGACTGGACGGCGAAGCCGGCCAGGATTCCATTCTGGGTGATCTGGGCGATGACTGGCTGTATGGCGGCGAAGGCGACGACACGCTGGACGGCGGAGATGGCCGCGACAAGCTGTTCGGTGAGGATGGCGATGATCTGATTCGGGGCGGTCTCATCCGTGACAAGATGACCGGCGGTGCGGGCAACGACACTCTGGAAGGAGGCGAAGGACGGGATGTTGACCTTTATGCGGCCAAAGCTCTGGGTGAAGATGACCTGGCTCCCGGAACGCACGATCTGATACGGGAAATTGATGCCCTCAACCTGGTGCGCTTCAGCCCTGAAGTGCGGGATGTCATCAAACTGGATGGCCAGACTTTAAGCCACCTGAAGCAGGATATGCCGCTGGGTGATACGCTTGATGCCGACCACTCCATCGCGTACTCGACCGAACCATCCAGCCTGCTACTCGAT
>JBPCSC010000247.1:0-2109 GCA_051007495.1 Methylococcaceae bacterium
TGGCTGTCATGCAGTTCGGGAACATACTGAGCCGCTTTTTCGCCTCAGAACACCACCTGGTATCCACCGCTGGCTACCGGCAACACCCTCGTCGCATCGGACCCCAGGGCCAGGTTCAGTCCTTCTTCCAGCAAACGCGCCTGATCTTCCACGGTGACTCCTGCCGAGCCTTCGGTCAGGGTGCGGGTGGTCAGCAGCATCTTGTCTGCCGCACTTCCGGTGGGCACGACCTGAATGGGCGCGATGTCCTTGCCTCCCCGGTCATTCTGCATCGCAATATCAAAATGCCAGCCGCCTTTGGAGGCCGTATCGTATTGAACGGTGACATTCCCTACCCCCAGCAAGTGCTCCAGACTGCTCTTCAGGCTGGCGGCATGAGCGTTCATGGCCGCGTCGATGTCGGCCTTGGCTTCACTGGCCGGCGCGGTGAAGCTAACCGGGAAACTGCCCAGTTGATCAATCGAAACCGTGTATTGGTAAGTATCCGGCAGCGGTTTTGTTAGCGGAGGGGCTATGGGGTTCAGCGTGTACTGAAGGGCAGAAGGCGTGCCCTTGTTGGCGGTAATGTTCAACCGCCCCAGCGTACCGAGTTTATCCAGCAGGCTGTCGGCAAAACGGATGATGTAGGTCTGGTGGTTAAGGGGCGACTTCATGTCGGCCTGTACGGTAATGCCGCCCAGGGTATAGGTGCCGATGGTGGTTTTTGAGGCCACTGCCTGGCCTTTAATACCCAGCAGTTGGCCCAGGCTGTCGGCGATGTAGCGGCCTTGGGTACTTTGATTGCTGTTGTAGCGGCCACCCGTAGACAGCGTGTCCTGACTCTGACCGAAATAGAACTGGAAGGATTGGTTCCTGGGTGCCTGAGTGCCTGTGGGGTAGCTGATTTCCAGCGTGTAGCGGCCAGGGGTTTTGCTGACAACTGCCGGGCTGAGTTGATCCAGCGGCTTGATGGTCAACTGCTGAACTTCATTGGTTTCGGCACCGATGTTCAGCACCTCAATGGGTGCGGTGGTGTCCGTCCCCAGAGCCAGCTTGATGGTATGGGTTTGATTCGCAGCCTGAGCGGCGGTGTCCAGACCCAGATCAATGTGTTGTATTTCGTTGGTGGCCGCTGTGCCGGCATTGACACGCGCCAGGCTGATCCAGTCAGCGGGTTCCGCTTCCGTACCCGCAGCGGCGGTGTCGGTCGCGCCTGCGGCAGCCGTCAGGGTGTTGGTTCCGGTCTTTCCAGTGCCTGTGGAGAAGGTACTCGCATCTATAGTGCCGAAGTCGATGTTCGGAATATGCACTTCCAGAGGCTCGGCACTTTCGGTGTCAATGAAATAGCCCAAAAGGTCTTTTGCCGAATCCGGCAGTATGTCCATCAGGTTGAAACTGACATAGCCTTCTGCGGCATTGGCACTCAGGAAATCAACGCCCAGGTCTGTGGAACTGACCAGAGTACTGAGTGGCACGACCTGTTCGTTGACCGGGATGGAGAATACGTTCGCAGACAGGGTGGGGTCGTAGAGATGGATCTCGGAAGGAATGGCCTTGAGTAACTCCAGGAACTGATCCACCACCGGAACACTGGAGCCTATGGTGTTGAGGTCAATAGTAGGCAAGCTCAGGTTTTTGGTTGCCGCATCCGGATCTATGAAGGGTTCAATCAGGCTGTAAACCGAATCCGGCAACAGATCCGACAGGGTGAAATCGGAAACTTGCGGGGCAATGTCTTCCAGCGGCACGGTGTAATCAAGCGGGAATCCGAACAGCTTACCGGTCAGTTCAGGATCATTCAGATGGTAGGAATCCGGGATGAACTGGATAAAACTCAGCAGACCGTTCTTCCAGGAATCCCCATCGGTGACATCAATCGAGATTTCATCACCGGTTGGGGTGTAGGTTTTGAATTCACCGGCCAGGGCAGCATCCAGATCCAGCGACGGCAGGGTCGCAGAGAGCGGTGGGAGTCTGGGGTCGATGTAATCGGCCAATGCTTCCGGGGTGTCAACCGTCAGGTTGTCGCCAAAACCCAGCAACACGGTTTTGTTGAGCAGGGTGAATTTCACAGACGGCAGTTCGAGATCAAAACTGGAGGGCAAAGCCACTTGGGTGGCACCATCGGGC
>JBPCSC010000248.1:0-1180 GCA_051007495.1 Methylococcaceae bacterium
GTATGGCAGTCTGGATATAAACTGGGATGGTACTTATACCTACCGGGTTAATAATGATAACCCCGATGTGGAGCGGTTGTATTCTTCCGCTGCTACTCTGACCGATACGTTTAGCTATACCATCCAGGATTATCACAATAATGTAGCCAACGGTACCAATGCCTCATCGACACTGACGGTTTCGATTAGCGGAAATAACGATTATCCCCGGTATGTAACCAGCAGTTCCAGCACCACCGATACTGATACCATTACAATTCAGAACGCCAATATAATCAGTTCTAATACATTCCAGCCTGCCACCGGAAACTTTTATGTGCGTGACCCTGATAACTTCAATAAAACGACTGACTACACCCCGGTCGCACTGACTACTGGTATTGTAGGTGGCTACCCAACCAGTGTTGTAACCATTATTGTAGGTGGCTACCCAACCAGTGTTGCAGTGAGCAATAACACCGATCTCAGTAATTACAACGCCAATGTCGGCTTATACGGTACGCTGTATGTCAGCAAGAGTGTGGACCCTGTCAGCAGTAGTGATCATTTTAATACCCTCTATCAAGGCGACTACAAATATGTACCCAATGATGATGTGCTGAATGCGATCAGTTCCTCTACTACGTTGACGGAATCCTTTCAGGTCACTGTTTATGACCAGGGGAGGGCATCCGATACCTTGACTTATACAGCCGACCTTAAAGATTGGGTAGGTAGTAATGCCAGTCATGCGAGTTCCGGGGCCTACGCGCCACCCTACACGAATACATCCAGCAGTGTCAGTTTGACTGAAGATAGCAACGCCAACAGCAATTATCTATGGAACAATGGCAAGGTATCCGGCACTTATACCCCAACCTTCAGTCCCGTTAGTGCTTATACTGGCTACACGTATCACAGAACTTCGGGCACTTATAGCGATGGCGCATCAGGGACGTATGCGGGCAATAACCCTTTAAGTTATGACTATACTGTGGACAGCCAAGGTTATTGGTCATATCGGGTTGACAATTGGCAAGATGCGGTACAAAAATTGGGGGTTGGGGATTCTTTGACTTATGCCGTGACATTGCCTGGGACTTCCGGCCTCACAGTCACTTTGAACGGTAAAAATGATGACCCCTATCCCTATACCACCAATCTGGCTCCTCATGCCCTGACTCCTGTCGCCGACAAAAAT
>JBPCSC010000249.1:0-3372 GCA_051007495.1 Methylococcaceae bacterium
GGTTAACCCCGCCAAATAACATAACGCATTGCCGATGTGGTGAAATTGGTAGACACGCCATCTTGAGGGGGTGGTGACGCAAGTCGTGTCGGTTCGAGTCCGACCATCGGCACCAAATCATCTAAAAAAGCCAGTCGATACTGGCTTTTTTCATGTCTGAACAATACCCAGCCTACCCCAGATTTCTCCATGTCCCCCCCTGAACACCATGCAGAAAAGCACACTCATCAAACTGTACAAGGCCCACACTCAGACCAAACCAGTGGCTTGGCCCCTGGAAGGAATTTCTCCAAGTGAATGGGTGGAGCGCATCGTCCAGCCTTCACTGTCAAATCTGACCGGCCTTAATGTGACTTTCGATAAGCCGTTTAAATACGGACTACGCCCCGAAACCAAAAAAGATGAGCGTTACCAATTTTTAGGCGTACTAAGGATATATGCCAAATTTGTGAATACGCACTGGGACAAGGGGTACAGGAATCATGTTGACGACTCGGTTGAAGGCGAGGTGTCCTTGTTCTGGGTCGTGATGCCCTTAACGAATGAATGGGGCGTAGCGTCAATACCGAACAACCCCTGTTCATACCCGAGTTCCTATCGTAATGACATCAAACCCGCCGAAGATCTAAGCGACCTGCGTTATTTTCGAAGCATTGAGGATATGGCCGCCCTGCTGGGCAGTATCAACACGGCCCTGAACGACGATGTTTTAAAACTACAGAAAAATGGCAAAGTGCGTGCGTTGAAAATCAATGCCGTCAAGGCTCAAATCCAGCAGATCGCCAATGCCGAGCGTTTTTCGTTCTACATAGAAACTACAGCCCGATGCATCACCATCCTGATCAAACTGGAAGGACGCAACCAACTCAGAATTTCTGTTCCCTTCACCGAGTTTGAACAGGTCTTGCCCGAATTGCGGGATGTGGTTCTAAGACTCCGATCGCTGAACCAACGACACATTCATTGCAAAACCGAACAACAAACCCATAGCCCCCGCACCGCGTGGATAGATCCTGAATCATGACTATACGACTAGACGCAACAGAGTTACGCGATGTACTGAACATGACCCCGGCCGAGCAGAACATCATGGTGTGTGGTCGGCACGGCATAGGCAAATCCGAACTCATTCGTGACTGCTACGAAGCGAAGGGACTTTTGGTGGAGTGTTTTTTTCTAGGGCAAATGAGCGATCCTGGCGATCTCATCGGTTTGATGCACAAGGATGAATCCAGCGGCCGATCGGTGTTTCTGCCGCCCTACTGGTGGCCACAAAATGACCGCCCCATCGTCCTGTTTCTGGATGAACTCAACCGGGCACGCCCGGAAATTCTGCAAGCGGTGTACGATCTGGCCCTCAACCGCAGACTGGCCGGCAAAACCTTGCCCACGGGCAGTCGGGTGGTCGCCGCCATCAACCACGGCGAAGAATACCAACTGACGGAACTGGATCCGGCCCTGTTGTCGCGCTTCAATGTGTACGAGTTCTCGCCCTCGGTTGAAGACTGGCTATTCTGGGGCAAAGCTCAGGCTCTGGATTCCCGCGTGCTGGATTTCATACACGCCCAGCCTTTTCATCTGGATGGTGCCAAAACCCGTGACGATCTGGTCGGTTATTCTGATCTGAACAAAACCCCTGACCGCCGGGCCTGGGTGCGAGTCGCCCGGTTCACCAGCACACTGGACGACATCCGGCCTGTGCACATCAAAGCCATAGCCGGCATGATCGGGATTCAAGCCGCGATGGCCCTGCAACAATACCTGGGCACCACCGGGCCACTTAGCCCGGAACAAGTCCTGCTCCACGGGAAAAAACATCAGGCCCGAATCAAAACCCTGGCCCTGCACGAACTGGTACAACTCAACGAGCGCGTATTGTTATGGCTGCATGGATTGCCGCACCCCATACCCGATGAAGACCTCACCCTCCTGCAAAAAAATCTGTTGGCCTATCTTAAATGGCTCAAATCGGCCCGCCACAACGAGGCTCTGGCCCACTTTGCCACCCAACTGGAAAACCCCCGTTACCTCAAAGCCATGGCCTTGTGCTCTGGCTCTATGGATATCCTGAGCCTGCTGACCGATTACATCAGCAACATCCAATGAGCCTGCTGGCCCGGGAACGAATGCAACGCGTTCTGGAACGCTGGTTTCTGAGTGAACCTCTATTATTCAGCGTCTGGAGCGACCACCAAGTCATCAGTGCAGCAGTCAGTACCCTACGCATCGGCGCGGGCATCATCCGTTATAACCCCGCGTTCATAGACAACCTGACCCCAACCCAGCTTGAGGCGGTCATGCGAAGTGAAGCGGTACGCATACTGTTGAAACATCCCTACTCCCGCTGTCTTTTACCTGCTCATATTGCGTGGGAAGCCAGCAATATCACCCTGGCCGAACATCTAAAATCCTTGCCGATCGCTCTGCCCACAGCCGCCGAAGTGTTTGGTCACCACGGCCATGACCGCCAGTTTTACGAGTTTTATCACCGCTTATTGCTGGAACTGGCCGATTCGCTCGCATCCATCCCGGACACCGAAGAATCAGAGTCCAAGCCCACACCGGGCCAGGCGAGCGACTCAACCGCCACACCCCCGCCTGAATCCACACCCCGCCCAGCCGATGCCGACCTGGCCGAACATCTGCGCTCACCACGAACCGGCCTGGAAAACACCCGCGACTGGCAAGAAGATGAGCTATTCAGCCAACAGATCGACATGCGGGTCAGCGATGCCGAAATCAGCCGGGCTTGGGGAACCCTGCCCAACAGCGTGCGTGAACGGGTGCTGGCCAATCGCAAGCCCCAACTGGACTACCGCAGTGTGCTGCGTCTGTTTCATCAATCGGTGCTGTCCCGGCAACGCCGTCTGACCCGCATGAAAAGCAGCCGACGGTACGGATTTCTTTACATGGGCAGCCGTTACGACTTCACCACCCGTTTACTGGTGGCCGTTGATGTCAGTGGTTCCATGACACAAGATGATATGGC
This sequence comes from Methylococcaceae bacterium, assembly GCA_051007495.1. Lineage (GTDB taxonomy): Bacteria > Pseudomonadota > Gammaproteobacteria > Methylococcales > Methylococcaceae > CAIVXW01. Next base: position 2,990 of record JBPCSC010000249.1, read on the forward strand.
TCTGAGCTTTTCTCTGGTCAACCGTTTTTTTCGTTACGGTATTGAAAAAATTGATGTCGTGGCCTTCGACACCCAGGTTCACGGCGAAGCCCTCAGCCTCAAACGCGCTCGCCATGACATCACAGTGACCGGACGCGGCGGCACCGACTTCAATGCCGTCATCGACTACCTCGATCAACACCCGGTTTACGATGGCGTTTTGATTGTCACCGATGGATGCGCCCCCTGCCCTCGTGCGCCCCAGTCACGCCGAGTCCCGCTGTTATGGATTTTCATGGATCAGAGCACTTATGAAGCCTCATACTCCGAACTACGGCAACGGGGGCGATCGGTCTTTATCCGAAACCGACAGGGATAAAGCCAAAACCCTCCCGCATCAACAT
>JBPCSC010000250.1:0-13937 GCA_051007495.1 Methylococcaceae bacterium
TTGTAGTGGTGCGGGACATAGAACTGACCGACGCTCAGGAATCGGGCATGGACTACGGCTGGTTCGCCAGGGAAGTCGCCCAGCGTACTCAGTGGTGTGATTTCGAGCCTTTAATCACCACCTGCACCGATGGCGAAAATGGCGGCTGGTTTCGCAATACCAACACGGAAGTAAACTTCTGGGGCGGGTTTTATCGTGAGTTGCTGGAAGAGGCCCGGCGCAAATCGCCGCTAAAACCGACCTTCATCAAGGATTATCTGGATCGTTATCCGCCCACCACCGAGGTTAAGATCAAGACCGGGGCCTGGAATACCGGCTGGCATCACGGCAAGGATTTTCTGCAATGGACTGGGTCAGCCACCCAGCGCGAAGCCCTGGAGCGCGTCAGGGCGGTGAGTGCCGATGTGCATACGGCCTTGTCTGAACGGGATAGCACCCAGCCCCACCCCGCTCAAGCCGATGCCTGCCTCGGTGATGCCCACTGGCACTTGCTGCGGGCCGAAACCAGTTGCAATTTCTACTGGGGTGAGGAATGGGTGCACCACTGCCACGCCGATCTGGATCAGGCGGTGGTCGCCCTCAATCACTACCGCACCCGCCACTAAACCGCCATGTCCCTTCCTGCTCCTCCACCGGTCGTCGTCTGTTTTTCGGGTCACGATCCCAGCGGAGGGGCCGGCCTTCAGGCGGATATCCAGGCCATCTCCCATTTTGGCGGCCATGCGGCCAGCGTCATCACCTGCCTGACGGTGCAAGATTCCATCAATGTGCGCCGCCTGATTCCACAAAACCTCGACGATTTTCTCGAACAAACCCATCTGCTGCTGGCTGATCTGCCGGTATCGGTGTTCAAAATTGGCCTGCTGGGAGATCCCGCCATAGCCTGCGCGGTGAGCGAAATACTCGAAGCCCATCCTCACATACCGGTGGTGCTTGATCCCATACTCGCGGCCGGAGGCGGGCAGGTTCTGGCCAGTGAACATCTATTGGCACTGATCCAGACCCGCCTGATTCCCCGCACCACCTTGCTGACTCCAAACACCCCGGAGTCCATGCGGCTAACCGGAACCTCAGACCCGGAACAGGCCGGTTGGGCTTTGCTGCACAGAGGCTGTACGCATGTGTTGTTGACGGGAACCCATGAAGAACGCGGCGAAGTCATTAACCGCTGGTTTTCAGAACAGGGGTTGAAGGTCTGGAGCTGGCCGCGTTTACCTACGTGTTACCACGGATCGGGATGCACTCTGGCGGCGGCGGCGGCGGCCTTGTTGGCCACCGGGCACACTATGGACGAGGCATTGAGCCAGGCCCAGCAATACACCTGGAACAGCCTGAAAGCGGCCTATCGCCCCGGGCGTGGCCAGTGGTTTCCGGCCAGAACCCCGCCCGGCTAGCCCCTTCTATTGCATTTGTTTAGGTGATTCACTATAAAACCTGCCGCCCTGATTCCGGGAATGGGGCACTGATCCCTCACTTTTATTTACCCAAAAACAAATCCTGATAGAGGAGCAACCCACCATGATGAAAACCACCGCACTGCTGGCAACCCTGCTATTGACGGGCACCACCGCTGTATCCGCTGCCGAATGGCAGGCCCTTCCTGGCCAGGCCCCACAACCCGCCGACAACCCCACTACCCCCGCCAAAGTAGCCTTGGGCAAGATGCTCTACCACGAAACCCGCATCTCCGCGAACGGGGTGTTGTCGTGCAATTCCTGCCACAACGTCATGAACGGCGGCGACGATAACCGCAGTGGTTCGATTGGTATGCACGATCAGGTAGGCGGTCGCAGTGCGCCGACGGTCTGGAACTCAGCCTTTAACTCGGTGCAGTTCTGGGACGGTCGGGCCGCCAGCCTGGAAGCGCAAGCCAAAGGGCCGGTCACCAACCCAATCGAAATGGGCATGAAAAGCTGGGATGACGTCATCGTGCGCTTAAAAGCCATACCGGGTTATCCCCAGGCGTTTACCGCTGCATTCGGCAGTGGTGATGTGGTTACGGTAGACAATGCCGCCAAAGCCATCGCCGCCTATGAGCGCACCCTCATTACCCCCAACAGCCCTTACGATCAATACGTTAAAGGTAATTCGAGCACCCTGACCGAACAACAAATACGCGGCATGAATACTTTTGCCGAAGTGGGTTGTGTGCAATGTCATTCAGGTGCGGCATTTAACGGCCCGCAATTACCTGAAGGAACCGGTTTCTTCATGAAATTCCCGACGTACACCAACGGGGTATTTGAGGCTCAATATAATTTCTCCGCAGACAAGGGGCGTTTTGAGGCCACCAAAAATGAAGCCGATCTGCATTTTTATAAAGTGCCCACTTTACGCAACATCGCTTTAACGGCACCTTATTTCCATAATGGCAAGGTTAAAACCCTGGAAACAGCCGTTATGGTCATGGCTAAAACCCAACTCGACAAAGACCTGACCGAACAGCAAATCAACGATATCACTGCTTTTCTGAATACGCTGACCGGAGAATTTCCAAAGATAGAAATGCCCCGTCTGCCGGTTATGGCCAATCAGACCTTTGCGTTTGAATAAACCCCTGATCCACTAAAACCCTGCCCATAAAAAATACCCGGCCCCCGCAGCAGACTGCGGGATGGACCGGGTATTTTTTTGCCTGCAAAGCGTTCTGCGTAGCGACTTCTTGTTAGGCTTATTTTTGAAGTCATGTTCAGTAGAATGGCTTTATGGTAGCGGCCGTGGATTATAATCCCCCACTTTTTGAGGTTACCGATGCGTATACACCTTTTGGCCGTGGGGCAGCGGATGCCGGCCTGGGTGAGCGAGGCTTATGAGGAATATGCCAAACGCCTGCCCAGAGAATGCAGCCTCATACTGCGGGAGATCGCGCCTGGCAAACGGGGGCGCAATGCCGACATTTTGAAGATCAAGGAAGAAGAAGGCGAACGGATACTGGCGGCCCTGTCTCGGGACACCCATGTAGTCGCTCTGGATGTGAGTGGCAAATTGTGGTCTACCGAGGAACTGGCCCAGGATATAAGCCAATGGTTGCAGCAGGGCCGCGATATTGCCGTGCTGATAGGAGGGCCAGACGGCTTATCTGCCGAGGTGCTGCAACACGCAAACGAGCGGCGCAGCCTCTCACGCATGACATTCCCGCATCCTTTGGTCAGGGTGATTATGGCTGAACAGATATACCGCGCCTGGACTGTGCTGAATCATCATCCCTACCACCTCTAAAGTATTGGGATTCTCAATCCCTTAACCAATCCTCAATCGGTCTGCTGGGTTTGTGGGGGGATTCGCTGAGTGGGGGATAAGGTTTGCCGGTTAATACTTGCCAGCCTACCCGGGCCGTGTCGAGTACCAGTATCCAGGAAACCAGCAAAAATACCCCGGTCAGGGCGGCATCCAGGTAATCGTTGAATATAAGTTGCGGGGCGTGGGTGGCTTGAATGCCGGTGAGGGTTCCGGTTTCCAGTCGAGTGGACAGGTCTTGAGCATGCGCCAGAAAACCTATACGCAGTTCCGGGCTGAATAGTTTTTGCCAGGCCGCAGCAGTCGTGACGGTGATGATCCAGCTTAAAGGCAAGAGGGTGATGAACGCGTGTTGAGGTGTACGACTTTTAACAAGAATGATCGTGGCCACGCAAAGGGCTATGCCCGCCAGCATTTGATTGGCAATGCCAAACAGCGGCCACAGGCTGTTGATCCCGCCGAGTGGGTCTATAGTGCCTATGTACAGCAGATAACCCCAACCAGATACCACCAAAGCACTGGTCAGTATCACGCCTGGATACCACCCGGTACGCCCTAAAGCCGGGATAAATTGCCCCAGCAAATCCTGCAACATAAAGCGGGCAACCCGGGTGCCGGCATCCAGCGTAGTCAATATGAATAAGGCTTCAAACATAATGGCGAAGTGATACCACACGGCCAACAGGCTTTCGCCAAACGCGTGGGCAAAAAGCCGGGCCATTCCCACGGCCAGCGACGGCGCGCCTCCGGTGCGGGCCAACAGGGTGGATTCCCCCATGGACTGAGCCAGACGCTGCATTTGTTCAACAGTAACGGGAAATCCCAAAGCCGTGATGTATTCGGTGGCCAGGGCGGCGGTGCTGCCTACCACTCCGGCCGGGCTATTGATGGCGAAATAAACGCCAGGCTCCAGCACGCAGGCGGCAATCAAGGCCATGATGGCGACAAACGACTCCATCATCATGGCACCATACCCAACGATGCGGGCATCGGTTTCCCGGGTGAGCAGCTTTGGCGTAGTGCCAGAAGACACCAAGGCGTGAAAACCGGAAATAGCCCCGCAGGCAATGGTGATAAACACAAAAGGAAACAGCTTGCCCCCGAAAATGGGTCCGGTGCCGTCAACGAAACGAGTGAGTGCAGGCATCTGGATGTCGGGATGCAACACCACTATCGCTATGGCCAGACCGGTAATGGTGCCTAGCTTCATGAATGTGGAGAGATAATCACGCGGTGCCAGCAAGAGCCAGACCGGCAAAACCGCTGCGGCAAAACCGTAGGCCATCACCATACCGGCCAGTGGTGGCGCGTCATGATCAAACCACACCGCCAGGCTGGAGCCTTCTACCTGTCCGCCCAACAAGACCGAACCCAGCAACAAACTCACACCCAGAACGGTGGCTTCAATGACTCGGCCAGGTCTGAGGTAGCGCATATACACCCCGACCAGCATGGCAATGGGTATGGTGGCTCCGACTGTGGACGTGGCCCAGGGGCTGTGTTTCATGGCATTGACCACCACCAAACCCAATACGGCAATCAGGATAATCATGATGCACATAACTCCCAGCAAAGCCGCCGTACCGCCTATGGCTCCGAGTTCGTCCCGCGCCATTTGCCCTAATGAGCGACCATCCCGGCGCAGTGAACACACCAGGATAATGAAATCCTGCACACAACCGGCCAGCACCGCGCCTATGACAATCCAGAGCGTGCCGGGTAGATAACCAAACTGGGCCGCCAAAGTCGGGCCTATGAGCGGGCCAGGGCCGGCAATGGCGGCAAAATGATGTCCAAAAACCACCCAGCGCGGCGTGGGTACAAAATCACGCCCATCATTAAAGCGTTCGGCGGGCGTGGCGCGGTCGGCATCCAGCATCAAAACGTGAGTGGCCAGAAAAGCACTATAAAAACGATAACCCAAGGCGTACACACACACGGCAGCGGTGACAAACCAGACGCTGTTGATGGGTTCACCCCGGTTCAGGGCTATGCCCCCCAAAGCCGAAGCCCCGATCACGGCGATGGTGATCCAGATCAGTAATTTAGAGACAGGCAATGGGCGAAAAGACGAGGGATGGGCATTCATGCGTATGGGATCTGCGGGAAAAGTTTGGATCAAGGCCAGAGGGTTTAGCCGCCAGGCTGGAGGGGGGTGAACCTGGGCAATCAGGTCAGGGGTGGGCGGCCATCATGCGTGCTGTTTCAGGCGTTGATGGATATGGAACAAACCCTGAGTCAGAACGACGCCGGCAGCAAAACCGGCGACGAAGAACTCTGAAGCATGATGCCCCATGACCGAGGCCAGATACCGGCCCGAAGCGAAGCCGACGACTATCGCCAGCCCCAGCCTCAGTCGAGTGTACAGTTCAGTGGTGTTCACACAGAACCCATCTGTGATTGCAGGTAATTGGGCAAACCAATCCGGTCGATCAACCCCAGTTGAATTTCCAGCCAGTAGGCGTGATCTTCCTCGGTGTCTTTGAGCAGCACCTGCAAAATGTCCCGGCTTGGATAATCCCTGAGCGACTCACACAAGGCGATGGCTTGTTTGAGTTCGCCGATCACGCGATATTCCACCGCCAGATCATTGGCCAGCATGGAAGGCACGTCGTGTCCGATCATGAGCGCGTGACGCGGGGCGAGGTCAGGCACACCGTCCAGCAGGTGAATACGTGCGATCAGGGCGTTGGCATGGGTTTGTTCTTCATCTATTTCGTGCAGTGTGTGCTGATACAGCTTGTCGAATCCCCAATCCATGTAGAACCCGGCGTGTGCCCGGTATTGGTCAATGGCGGTTAACTCGCCGGTCAGTAGTTGATTCAGTGTGGTGATGATTTCAGGATGGCCTTTCATGAGTGATGCTCCTCTGGATTGGGCGGCTCTGTAGGGAACAGAACCGGGATCGGTTGTTTTGAAGTAGAATAATTCAGAACCCTATGCGGGTACGCACGGGGTTGTTTAGCTTATCGTTCATGACCTGCGATTCGCAACTGGGCGGCATGAACCAGGTGAACTTCTTTCGTGCTGCCCGCCCACATATAACAACTAAAGAAATAAGGTAAACCACATGATGGAAATCGAATACGAACTGCGCGAAGAGGATTTGATCGCGTTTAATGAATTTCAGATCGGCAAATCAGAAGCCATACAAAAACGGATGAAACGGCATCAGGTGTTTTTGCCTGGGCTTTTGGCCATAGTCGCGCTGGTGGTCTGGTTGTATTTTCAGGACTCTCTGGCCTTCATGTACATCAGCGTACTGTCGCTGTTTTGGGCCGCAACCAGCTTCGTTTACTTCCGTTGGAGCACCCGTCGGCAAATCCGCAACCTCTACACGGCAGAAGAAAAACTCAATCTGTTCGGGCCAAACCGGCTCAGAATAGAGCCTGCCAAACTGGTGGAAATCAACCACAACGGTGAATCCGACATCAAATGGGATGAAGTCCTGCGGATTGAAACCACCCGCAAATATGCGTTTATTTTTATCAGCATTGACTCGGCCCTGATCATTCCCAGAGCCACCGTCAAACAAGGTGATCTGCATGAATTCGTCAAGGAAGCCGACCAAAAAATCGAACAGGCCGGTTAGTCCCGAGTACACGAATGATCAATTTCAAATCCGTCAGTCTGCATCGTGGCCGTAAAGTCCTGTTCAAAGAGGCTTCGTTTACCGTGCACAATGGTGAAAAAGTAGGCATCACCGGGGCCAACGGAGCCGGAAAATCCAGCCTGTTTGGCCTGGTATTGGGCCACCTCCAAACCGAAACCGGCGATGTCTCCATGCCTCCTGGCATGGACATCGCCCACGTCGCTCAGGAAACGCCTGGGGTGGCAACCCCGGCCATTGAGTACGTCATTGATGGTGATGTCGAACTGCGTGCCGTACAAAAGGCATTGAGCGAAGCTGAAATTTCTGGCGATGGCACGCTGCTGGCCCATCTTTATGCTCAACTCGAAACCATAGGCGGCTACGATGCCGAAGCCCGCGCCGCCCGCTTAATGGATGGACTGAGCTTTATCCCTTCGGAAATACGCCGCCCGGTGAGCGAGTTTTCCGGTGGGTGGCGGATGAGGCTTAATCTGGCCCAAGCCTTGATGTGCCGATCCGACATGCTGCTGCTGGACGAACCCACCAACCACCTCGATCTGGACGCCGTGCTGTGGTTGCAGGATTGGCTATCGCGCTATCCCGGCACACTGCTGCTCATCTCCCATGACCGTGATTTTCTCGATGACGTAGTCGATCACATTCTGCACATTGAGCATCAAAGCGTCAGCCTGCACACGGGCAATTATTCCGCTTTCGAGGTACGCCGGGCCGAAGCCCTGTCGCAGCAACAATCAGCGTTTGAAGCCCAGCAACGTGATCTGGCCCGGATTCAGTCTTTCGTCGACCGGTTTCGGGCGCAGGCCACCAAAGCCCGGCAAGTACAAAGCCGCTTAAAGGCTCTGGATCGCATGGCGTTGATCGCCCAGGCTCAGGCCGACTCCCCATTCCGTTTCAGTTTTTTGCAGCCGGTCAAACTGCCCTCGCCCCTGTTAAAGCTGGACGAAGGCCGGGTGGGTTATGAAGATCGCCCCCTGCTGACCCACCTGCGCTTCACGCTCAACCCCGGCGACCGCATCGGTTTGCTTGGTGCCAACGGTGCGGGCAAGTCATCGCTCATCAAAATGCTGGCCGGCGCCCTGCCTTTATTGGATGGAGAACGACTGGAAGCACAAGACCTGCGCATCGGTTATTTCGCCCAACACCAGTTGGAACAACTCAACCCGGACTGGAACGCTTTGCAGCACATACAAAAGCTCAATCCGGCCGCCGAGGAACGTGACCTCCGAAACTTTATCGGCGGGTTTGGCTTCAGCGGTGAACGCGCACTGGAACCCGTCGCGCCGTTCTCGGGTGGTGAAAAAGCCCGCCTGGCTTTGGCCTTGTTGATTTATCGAAAACCCAATCTGCTGCTGCTGGACGAACCCACCAACCACCTGGATCTCAACGCCCGGGACGCGCTGAGCATGGCCTTACAGGATTATCCGGGTGCTTTGGTAGTGGTATCCCATGACCGCCACTTGCTGCGTAGTGTGGCCGATGATTTATGGCTGGTGGCCGATGGCCGGGTGGAACCGTTTGACGGTGATCTGAACGACTACGCCCGCTGGTTGAGTGGCCGCCGTGGAGCAGCAGCACGCCCCGGTGCGGTTGCCGCCTCACCTAAAGAACGCAAACTTGACCGCAAAGCCACAGCCGAGCGGCGCAAACAGCTAAAGCCTTTGCAAACCGTTGTGGACAAGGCTGAAGCCCTGATGGAAAAACTGACCACAGAACGAAAAAATCTCGAAGCCCGCCTGGCCGAACCTGGCCTGTACGCAGATGAACCCGCCGCCAAAACCCGGTTGGCCCGCCTCATGGAGGAGCAAACGAAGGTGGATGAAGCTCTGGCCACAGCCGAATCCAATTGGCTGGAAGCCACCGCTGCCCTGGAATTGGCCTTGCAATAAACCCCAAGCCGAGATTTTTATGCCTTTGCTGCAACTGCTTTTGAACATCTGCATATTTCGTAAAGGGCCTCAACACGTGCCGGCCTCGCCCTTGTTGCTGGGCCTGGTTCTGGCTGCGTATCTGCTCATGGGAACCGTGCTGCTGGGATCGGAAACGGATCCACTGGAGGGCCTGATTCACGCCCTGGCAGAGTCCATGCTGTTGGGTGGTTTTTTATGGACTACCCTCAGCCTGATGGGAAAACGCCCCCGCTTACTGCAAACCGCCATCGCCGTTTTTGCCAGCGATGCGCTGGTCAGCACCCTGGCCATCCCCTTGCTGATGCTCATGACCCATGTGACCGAAGCCAAACCCGCTTATCTGGTTTTGCTGGGCTTGATGATCTGGCATTGGGCCATCCTGGGCCACATACTGCGCCATGCCGTATCGGTGCGCTGGATACAAGGCATAGGATTGGCTCTGGTGTACATGATCCTTAGCTACCGCATCATGTCGGTCATTTTTTCTACCGACTAAGGAGCTTTTTCATGCCGTATCAAAACATCCTGGTAGCGTGTGACTGGTCTGAAGCCAGCCACACACTCATGCAACGCGCCAGTGAATTTCAGCACTACCAGCAAGCCACTGTGCACCTGATTCATGTCGTGGAACTGGCTCCGATGCTGGAATCTTCTTTTGGGCCTTTGGTTTCGGTGGAACTGGATCTGCATGAACGCATGATGCAGGCGGCCCGACAACGCCTGAATGACCTGGCCAAACCCTTGAACATACCGACCGAACGGCAAAACGTGGTTGCAGGCAGCCCCAAAAACGAAATCATCCGCTTAGCCCGGGAACTATCCGCCGAACTCATACTGATTGGCTCTCACGGTCGTCATGGGGTGGGGGCGTTGTTAGGTTCCACCGCCACCAGCGTCATCCATCACGCGCCCTGTGATGTACTGGCCATACGGCTATAACCCCCCCGGCTTGTGCCCACACCAACGGTATCCCATCAAAACTCAATGGTCTTAATAGCGCGTTTGGGGCTTGCCAAAACGGATGGCTAACCCAAAGTTGTTTCTTCTCACTCCTAAATTCAAGACAGCCAACCCATGCTCAGCATCAAAAACATACACGTCCGAGTAGACGACAAACCCATACTCAACGGCATCAGCCTGGAGGTCAATCCTGGCGAGGTTCATGCCATCATGGGCCCAAATGGTTCCGGCAAAAGCACCTTGGCCAACATCCTGGCCGGTCGTCCCGGTTATGAAGTCACTCAAGGCAGCATCACCTATCAGGGCCAGGATTTGCTGACCATGAAACCGGAAGAACGCGCCCGGGCCGGGGTGTTTCTGGCCTTTCAATACCCGGTTGAAATTCCCGGTGTCAGCAACATCTATCTGCTCAAAGCCGCCCTCAATGCCTTACGCAAAAGCCGGGGGCAGCCTGAAGTCGATGCCATGGATTTTCTTACCCTGGTCAAAAGCCGCATCAAATCGGTCAATCTGGACGAGGCCTTTCTCTATCGCGGGATCAACGAAGGTTTTTCCGGGGGAGAAAAAAAGCGCAATGAAATTCTGCAAATGGCCATACTCGAACCCCTGTTGTGCATACTGGATGAAACCGACTCCGGACTGGACATCGACGCCCTCAAGCGCGTAGCCGACGGTGTCAATGCTTTGCGTAGCCCTGAACGCTCATTCGTGCTGGTCACGCACTATCAGCGTTTGCTTGATTACATCAAGCCGGATCGCGTACACGTACTGGCGGGTGGCCGCATCGTGCGTTCGGGTGGGCCTGGCCTGGCTCTGGAGCTTGAAGCCGAAGGCTATGGCTGGGTAGAACATCTGCCTGTGGGGACTTGATATGAGTGGGTATCGAGAACTGTGCTCCCGGTTGAGCGAGCGTCTGCCTTTTTTACCAGGGCATGGCATCAAATGGATGGCGGAACGCCGCAATAACGCCATGACCACCCACTTTGAACGAGACTTCAACACGCCACAATCCGATGAGTGGGGTTTGTCTACGACGATAGGAAGGCGTCTTGAAAGGTCAGAACACGTCGAAATCAGCGCGGAGTGGTTAGATAGGTATCGGGTGCCGGGTGCTTTGTGTCTGGTGTTTGTCGATGGCGTGTTCAGGCCCGAATACTCCACCTGCGAACCCGTCCCGGCAGACGTAACCCTTAAAACCTTGCAGCAACTGGACGCAGAGCAAATGACCACCGTTTCCCTGTGGATGTCCACCCATCCCCCGGCAGAACATCACCCCATGCTGAACTGGAACACCATCTGGATGCAGGACGGGGTACGTCTGGTGGTTCCCGCACACACCCGGCTAGATGCCCCCGTACAGATACTCTGCTTCGGTGCCACCTCAGGGGTGCTGATCCCGTTGCGGCATTTCATCTGCCTGGGCCTGTGTGACGAGGCTACGCTGATCGAAACCCACGTCGGCCTGGAAGGATGTGCCAGCGTAACGAGTGTGCACAGCGAACTCGACCTGGACGACAACGCCTCGCTGCATCATTACAGCCTGCAAGTGGAATCCCCCCTGGCGCGTAGTTTTTTGAGCCTGAACTGTATCAATGGCCGGCACGCCCGTTTCCATCAACACCATCTGGCATTAGGTGGCGCGAAGGCGTGTGCCGAGGTTCAGGTGCAGGCCTTGCGCGGTTCCGAATGTGAACTGAACGGCGTGTTTTATGTGGATGGTTCTCGCCACACTGAAATACGCACCCGAGTGGAACACACCGAACCATCCAGCCACTCTGGACAAAACTATCGCGGCATGGCCAGCGACAAGGCCAAAGGCGTGTTTGATGGCATCATTAAAGTGGCGGCCCATGCGCAGAAAATCACAGCCAATATGCAAAACCGAAACCTGCTGCTCTCGCCCAATGCCGTGATTGACAGCCGCCCACAACTGGAAATCAGCGCCGACGACGTGCGTTGTTCTCATGGGGTTACGGTGGGCCAACTTGATGCCGATGCGGTGTTCTTTTTAATGGCACGCGGCTTGACCGAAACCGAAGCCCGCACCATGCTGAGTTTTGCTTTTGCCTACGAAATCATCGAGAAAATCCCCCAGGGCGACTACCGCCAAATTGCCCGGGACGCGCTAATCAACGCCCTGCCTCCATCCGATCTGCATCAGGAGTGGTTATGACAACACCCCCCTCAGTCCACAGCGACTACCCCCTGGCGCGTATCCGCCAGGATTTCCCCATACTGGATCAAACCATCAACGGCCATCCCCTGGTGTATCTCGACAATGCAGCCAGCACCCAAAAACCCAGGGCCGTCATCGACTGCATCTGCACGGTGTATGAAGAGCTTTATTCCAACGTCCATCGCGGCGTACACACTCTGAGCCAAAGAGCGACTGATCGCTACGAAGCCGCCAGAGTCCGCATACAGCACTTTCTCAATGCACGCCACAGTCATGAAATCATATTCGTGCGCGGGGCCACTGAAGCCATCAACCTTGTGGCCCAGAGTTTTGGCCGCAGTCATCTCAAGGCGGGGGATGAAATCCTTATTACGGCCATGGAGCATCACGCCAACATCGTGCCCTGGCAAATGCTGTGCGAACAAACAGGAACCCGTCTGGTCGTTGCGCCCATGGATACTCAAGGTGAATTAAACCTGGAAGAACTATTCCGGTTAATGTCACCCCGCACGGGTTTAGTGGCCGTAACTCAGGTCTCCAACGCCCTGGGGACTATCAACCCGGTGCGTGAAATCATCGAACACGCACACGGCCTGGGTATTCCGGTGCTGGTGGATGGGGCGCAGGCCGTGCCTCATTTAGCGGTAGATGTCACCGCACTGGACTGCGATTTCTACGTGCTGTCCGGGCATAAACTGTACGGCCCTACAGGTATTGGCGTGTTATATGGCAAGGAACGCTGGCTGAACGCCATGCCGCCGTATCAAGGCGGGGGCGACATGATACGCCAGGTCAGTTTTGAGAAAACCGAATACAACGATTTGCCGTATAAATTTGAAGCCGGCACACCCAATATCGTCGATACCATTGCTTTGGGTGCTGCCGTGGATTATCTGGAACAAATTGGTATGGATGCCATTGCCCGTCATGAGCAGGCATTATTAGACTACGCCACCCGCCAGGCGGCTGAAATATCAGAACTTAAACTGATAGGAACAGCGAAGCACAAGGGTGCGATTTTGTCCTTCACGCTGGATCGCATACACCCTCATGATATTGGTACTTTGCTGGATATGCAGGGTATTGCCATACGCGCAGGCCACCATTGCGCCATGCCGGTGATGGATTTCTTCGGAGTACCGGCCACGGCCCGGGCCTCTTTTGGTATTTACAACACTACAGAGGAGGTTGACCAACTCATGAACGGCCTTCGCAAAGTAATAGAGGTATTCCGATAATGCTGGATTCAATACGTGATCTATATCAGGAAGTAGTATTTGACCACAACCGCAACCCGCGCAATTTCAGGGTAATGGAAGAGGCCACCCGCATCATTGAAGGACATAACCCTTTATGTGGCGACCGCCTGACCTTGTACGTCAGGATTAACGATGAAGGCCGAGTGGCCGATGTGAGTTTTCAAGGATCTGGCTGCGCCATATTCACTGCCTCTGCCTCGCTTATGACTGAAATAGTATTAGGCAAAACCGAGCACGAAGCCGAGGCCTTATACGAAATGTTTCTAGGCATCGCCACCGGAACGGACACGTCCATCAATCTGGAAAGCGTAGGCAAACTGGCCGTACTGGCCGGTGTCAGGGCCTATCCCGCCCGAGTCAAATGCGCCACCCTCCCCTGGCGGTCTTTGCAAACGGCACTCTGTGGTAGTGAAAAATCAGTCTCCACGGAGTGATGGTTCCCGGGTTTTATCTTTATTCTGTTTTAACCACGGAACAATACCAGAAACACGGAATACTTTTAATGCACCATTTCCGGGTATTTGTATTCTAAATCTTCTGTGGTGGAAAGCTTTGAAGATTATCTCCACCAGCCCGGTAGGTGCGAATTTATTCGCACCACTTATCCAAAATGGTTTTTACGTATCTCTATCAGTGGTTGATGGCTTTTTTATCAACCACGGAAAACACGGAAAACACGGAAAAATACAGCATATTTTTTAATGCGCCATTTTCGGGTATTTGTTTTTTTGCAGGCCTTCAGTGGTTGAAAGCTTTGAAGATTATCTCCACCAGCCCGGTAGGTG
>JBPCSC010000251.1:0-15898 GCA_051007495.1 Methylococcaceae bacterium
AACCTGATGTGGCGGCGTTCATTCTGATTGGCGGCTGACTCCGCCTAAAGGCGGAACAACGAACCAGTGGGTGCGAATGAATTCGCACCTACGAAAGGCGGCAGTGCGAATGAATTCGCACCTACCGCCTTTCGTCTCGCCCTCTCTGGCTGGCTCTGTGAAACCGGACTGTTTATTGGCCCGCGCCATCCCGCCTCTATCATGCCTGTCTGGTTCACAAACCCACGCTCCGGGCATACTCCACCCGCAATCTGGCTGCTAAACTAATCCATGCTGTGCGTCCGCGTTTCCTTAGGTCTTAAAAAAGCGGACGATCCCTACTCATGCAAAAATTAGCTTCATGTTCAGATTGTCACTTCTTGGCCTCTATCGGCTTGATACCCGCCTCCCCCATTATTTACTGTTGACCTTGGTAGCCGGTCTGATGCTGTGGTCAGGCAGTGCCGACCTGCCGTTGATTGATAGAGATGAACCGCGTTTCGCCGAGGCCTCCCGCGAGATGCTGGAACGCTCAGAATGGATCATCCCTTATTTCAATCAGGATTATCGCTTCGATAAACCCCCCATGAGCTATTGGCTGATGAGCCTGAGTGCGCTGTTATTGGGGGGATACAGCGAGTTTGCCGTCCGCTTGCCTGCCTCGGTTTCGGCGTGGTGGGTGGGCCTTATGATTTATGAAACAGGACGTCGGCACTTGAGCGCACCCATTGGGCTGTGGGCGGCCATGGGCTGGTTTGCTTCAGTGCAGGTTTTGATTCATGGCCGACTCGCGGTTGCGGATATGCCGCTGATTGCGGCCATTACCGCCTCAAACTGGGCCTTGTGGGAATTACTCACCCGTGAACGGCCAGGTCGCCACTGGCGCGTTATGCTTTATCTGTCTTTAAGTTTTGGTTTTCTGGCCAAAGGCCCGCTCGCCTGGATATGTCCGCTGTTAACCGTGGGCTTATATCGCTTGATGTGGCGACAACCCATTCCACTACACCGACTGGGTATGTTGTGGGGTATTCCGCTTACTGTGGGTTTAATCGGATTATGGGGTATACCTGCCCTTTATTTGACCGACGGATTATTCTGGCATCAGGGTATGGGAAAACACGTAGTGGAACGCGGCATGACACCGCTGAATGGTCGTGGATTTACTCCGTTTTATTATCTGCTGTCTTCCTTTTTCAGCCTGTTTCCCGCAATAGCCTGGGTGGGTGGAATGCCCAAGTCCATACGTCAGCACTGGACTGCGAATACGGCTTTTCTGCTGGCCTGGTGTTTAGGGCCGTATCTGATTTTCAGTTTTTACGCCACTCAGTTAAGCCACTATGTGTTACCGGCTTTTCCGGCCGTGTTGCTGCTATTGGCGCAAACGGCCATGGGCCACCATCAGCCAGATCGCCAGCAAAACCTGGTATTCAACGGCGTGATTACCGGTGGTTGGGCCGCAGCTTTGTTGTTATTGCTGATTGCCAATGAGGAATACTTTCCACCTGAGATGACCGATTTGCGCCATTTCATCATGGCTTTGGCAGGGATATTCGGAGGATTAAGCCTGTTGGGTTTTGCCGCCTGTCGTCGGAAGGTTTTATTGGTTGTGGTTTCCTTGTGTATTGTAAGTACCGGGCTTTATCAGGGCAGTGTACGGCTACGAGGCTTATCTCCTTCCATGGCTTTAACCGGCCTTTTGTCTGATTTGCCTGAATCTACCGAATTTCAGGCCGTAGGCTTTGAGGAACCCAGCCTGGTGTATTACAGCCATAGGCACTGGAGTGTCGGTTCACTGGCCGAGAAAAACCTGGATAACGCTATCGCCCAACCGGGGACACGAGTCATTCTGCTGCAACGCCACGAAACCCGTCTGGAAGCCTATATGGCGCGTTATCTCACCTGGATACGCACACCCGCGCAAAAACCGGAATCCGATCGCCTGAAGCACTGGGTGGACGCACTGGAAAAGGCTCAGTCGGGTTATAAGGTGCATCACCTGTCCGGCATCAATACTGCCCGCCTGAGTTGGGTGGAGATGGATGTCTGGATCAAGCACGAATCAGCCTCACGCTGAATATACTCAAACAAGAGATACTCATGATAAACCCCAAACACTATTTGGCCGATTCCAGGCGCGATGTCGTGGCGATTATACGCCAGGCAGGACAGTTGTTTTACGAGCACCGAAAACCTTTATGGTTACTGGTTATGGTGTGCCTGATTCTGGTTTTGGCCATTCTGCCCCATGACCTGGAATGGCTGCACCTGATACAGGGAACGCGGGATGAAGACTTGAAGCAACTGGCCAGGAAACTCAGTTTTTGGGGGGATTGGTATGTGGGAACAGTACTGCTGTGCGGGATGCTGTGGCTACTGGCGTGGATACTACCGCGCCAGTACATCCGGCAAGCCGCTTTGGGGTGTTTGATGGCGGCTTTGCTGTCCGGTTTGTTTGGAGATGTGTTTCGGTATGGGTTGGGTCGGGCACGACCCAATTCAGGTGTTGTCGCGGGGTTATATGGCCCTACGCTTAATTCCCATTTTCATAGTTTTCCATCAGGGCATACCACCACAGCTTTTGGAACGGCTGTCGCCCTGTCTGTATTGTTTCCCCCCCTGACGCTACCCGCCCTCACCGTGGCCAGCGGTGTGGCCTGGTCCAGGTTATATCTTAACTATCATCATCCTAGCGATATACTCATGGGAAGCGTGTTGGGCGGTAGTTTTGGATGGGTATTTGGACACGCAACCCGCAGGGTGTACCGAAAGACGCAGAAGAAGGAAGGCGAGAATACCCCGGAACCGGATAAATAATGCCATGGCCATCATTCCCAAATGGCCAGCCCATCGCTTTGTATTACCCGACCATAGAACAGGGCGCTGTCTTTCAGTGTGCGGGCCTGGGTAATGTAATCGACACCGATCAATCCAAACCGCTTACTGTAACCGGCCGTCCACTCGAAATTGTCGAGCAGTGACCAGGCAAAATAACCACGCAAATTAACCCCTTGCCGCAGTGCGTCCAGTGCCGCTTGCAAATGTAGACGGTAATACACCTGGCGTTCAGGGTCGTGGATATTGCCGTCGATTACCGGCGGATCGGCGTAAGCGGCACCATTTTCGGTGACGTAAAGCGGGATGTCGCCGTACCGCTTATGCACCCACAGCAGGCACATTTTCAGCCCTTCCGGAAATACTTCCCATCCCATCTCGGTGTATTCAACCCGATCCGGTTTGACCGGCGTGGCACTAAAGGGCGTGGCGGTGGGGTCGCTGCGGACTATTCCTCGGCTGTAATAGTTGATGCCCAGAAAGTCGATAGGCTGGCGTATCGTTTCCAGGTCGGTATCAGGAAACCGCTGCCAGCCTGAGCCGTAAATCTCGTCCAGTTGGGCCGGGTAACTTCCGAGCAATACCGGATCCAGAAACTGGCAGTTCATATAGGCGTGCATGCGGTTCATGGCGGCGACATCATCTGGCTCATGGGTGGCCGCGTATTTGGGTTCCAGGTTGACCACCAAACCGATTTGCCCCGACCCTACGGCCCGAAATGCTTGAACCGCCGCACCGTGTGCACGCAACAAGTTGTGGGTGGCTTCGGCAGCTTTTGCCACTGATCCCAGGGCCGGGGGATGGGCCGTGTGCAAATAGCCAGCATCGACGATCACCCAAGGCTCGTTAAATGTGCTCCACAATGTCACCCGGTTGCCCAGGGTTTTGAAGACGAGATGGGCGTAGTCGGCAAACCACTGGGCCGAGTCTCGTGCCGTCCAACCACCTTTATCCTCCAGCGCGGCCGGCATATCCCAATGATGCAGGGTAACAAATGGCTCTATGTCCTCCGCACGCAGTGCGTCAATCAGTTGCAGATAAAAATCCAGCCCCTTGCGGTTCACCGCCCCGGTACCTTCCGGCATGATCCTGCTCCAGGCCAGGCTGAACCGATACGCTTTCAAGCCCATTTTTTTCATCAGGAGAATATCGTCTCGCCAACGCCGGTAGTGGTCACAGGCTTGGTCGCCGGTGTCTCCACCCAGAATTCGGGCTGGCGTGTGGGTGAAGCGATGCCAGTTGCTAGGCCCTGCCCCATCGGCCAGCGGTGAGCCTTCAATCTGGTAGGCGGAAGTGGCGGCCCCCCAGAGAAAACCTGGAGGAAACGGAGTAGGAGGTGGTGTCATGTGCATACCGTGTTGTTATTTTGAAAGTGTACGTGCGCTCAGGTGGCATCGGTACGGTGATGGTTCCCCAGTGATCCGGGGTGCCCCCCTTGACCGCTGCTTTGGCCAGGATACTCCTGCGATGTACCGTTTTTTTAGTGTGGTGTGGATACCAACCGGGCCAATCGGCCGTCGTCGGTGGAAAAGTATAAATACCCGTCAGGGCCGGTGCGTACCTGGCGGAATCTCCAGCCCAGGTCATTGAGCAGTACTTCCTGTTTGACTACGCGATCATCCTGTATGACCAGTCGCCTCAGGTGTTGACCAGACAGCGTGGCCACAAATAGATTTCCTTGCCAGCCTGGAAAACGATTGCCGGTGTAAAACCCGATACCCGAAGGCGAAATACTTGGCACATAATACGCCACGGGGGGTTCCATACCCGGTTTTTCAGTGCCTTCTCCTATACCAGGCCCATAATACTCGCGGCCATGGGTAATCACCGGCCAGCCATAATTCAAACCAGGCCGGATTTGGTTTATTTCATCCCCTCCCATAGGGCCGAATTCGGCTGACCACAGGGTTTGTGTCATAGGATTAAAAGCCAGCCCCTGGGGGTTTCTATGACCCCAACTCCATACTTCAGGCCGGGTATTGTTATTCCCATACAACGGATTATCTGCCGGTACGGTTCCATCACGGTTGAAACGGAGGATTTTACCGTTGTGTACGCTCAGGTCTTGAGCTTTATGGCGTTCGTCACGCTCACCTACAGAGACGAATAAATGGTTTTGTCCGTCGAACTCAATTCGAGCACCAAAATGAATGGATTTATCGTTGGTGGCTGTAGCCGAAAACAGGCGGCGGAAATCCTTTAATTGGTCGCCATCAAGCCGGCCACGCCCCCAGGCGGTGGTTTTCAGGTTTGCTGTTAGTGGCTCGCTGTAGGTCAGATAAACCCAGTGGGTTTGAGCAAAATCGGGGTCTAGTCGCACGTCCAGCAAACCTCCCTGGCCACCAGCCGCCACTGCCGGTGCGCCTTCCATCACGGTAATTCTGCCGGTGCGGGGGTTTAATCGCTTCAGCATTCCACCGCGTTCGGTGAACAAAATATCGCCATCGGGCAGAAAATCGAATCCCCAGATCACATCGCTCTGCTTGATCAGGCGTTCCACTTCGTAGGTCATTCCTTCCGATTGGTAGGCCCATAAGTCTGGGGCGCGTGTGGTAAGCAGCATCAAAAGGCCCAGCATTAGTCGTTTCATCGGTGTGGTTCTCGCACTTGGTTGGGTTGAATTTTTTCCCCGGGCAAAGGTCATGAGGCTCGCAGTGGCCAATTGCCGGTTTTCATACGTTCGGCAACATGGTAATTTCTGCGCACTCCCGGGTCTGCCTGGAGAACTCATAATTTTAACGAGGAGGTATGTCGGAATGTCTGAAGAAAGCAAAAATAGTAACGGTGCCGTAGCGAGCATCCTGGAAACGCTTAAAACCAATCCCAAGGCGATGTATGCGGCCATAGGGGCCGGGTTACTCTTGATTTTGGGTGTGTTGTCCTTGAGTGGCGGCGGCAGCAGCACTCAGGCCAAAATCCCCACTATAGGGCCAGGACAGTCAGTCGTTCTGGGAAACCCGAACGGTGGTGATTCACACCTTACCGCCGTGCCCGGTATGCAGAGCGCATCCGAGGCTGAGGAAAACCAGGAAGTCAGCATTTGTGTTGCTCCTGAAGGTACCCGGGCCACCGTGCAAGAGGAACAATTGGTTGGGCTTTTGCCTTACGTCAAGCTGAATATTATTGATGGGGTGTGTCAGGGTAAGTCCGGCTGGACATCCAAGGTGAATATCAAGGCCGGCTAATCACCCATACTATGGGGCTGGCTTTTCCGTTACGTTGCGATGGAAATCAAGGCCACGGAGGGCAAACCCAGGGGCGACCAGGCGGTCGCCCCTCCATGTCTACCGGGGCATCAACTTAAAGCCCGTCATTCAATAAGAAATTCCCGCATCATTCCCATATCTTCGTGTTCCAGGTTATGACAATGGTACATGAACGAACCTTTGTAATCCTCGAAGGGTTTGATGATTCTTACCCGCTCTCCGGGCATTACCAGCACGGTATCCTGCAAACCTTCATTGATGAATCCATCACGCACGGTGGCGTAGTCGGCTGATTCATCTTCGTCTATGGTGCGGCTTAAAATCTGAAAGGACTGGCCATGCAAATGTATGGGATGCGCCATGGAGAACATCATGGCCATACCACCCATTCCCCGCATTCCCCGCATCCCTTCCGAACCGGCAGGCATGGTGTGTTCCTCCTCGCGTTCTTCGCTGCCTCCCATGTCGCCATGTGCGTGGAATATCTCCAGTATTTGCACGGTGTTGAGCGGAATCCGCTCAAATGGCAGCCAATCCTGATTGGCGTAAGCACGTCCGTTCAACACCATTTTCATGGGGCCTTCGGTAATCCCTATGGGTATGGGTTTGCCCGGATTGGCCGCCTCTTTGGGGTTTAAGTGACGGGGGGTGGATAAGTGCACAGGCAGGCTGGGGCTGTCGCTGACTTTTTGAGTAATCTTGACGGTCAGCAGGGGATATTCGCTGCCTACCGGCAATTTCATCGCGTGACCCATACCGCCCATTCCACCCATTCCACCCATTCCACCCATTCCACCCATTCCACCCATACCGCCCATGCCGCCCATCCTGTGACCACCCATGCCTCCCATGCCTCCCATGCCTCCCATGCCTTCCATGCCTTCCATGCCACCGGAATGGTGCGACATCATCGGCGGGAGCACACCGGAAAACGGCAGGCTTTTCAGGGTGAGTTCGCTGCCTACCGGTCTACCGCTGAAATCAGCCCAGACATCCAGACGCTCACCAGGAGCCAGCATGACGTAGGGTCGGGTCAAGGGTTTTTCCAGCAATCCTCCGTCTACGCCTATCACCGTGACGGGGGTGCCGTCACCCCAACCCAGCTTGTATATGCGTGCATTCGAGCCATTCATCACACGCAGTCGGTACGCCCTGCTGGCGACTTCCAGAGTCTGGTTGATGCGGCCATTTACCAAAATGCGATCGCCATAAACACCGATCATGCGCTCCATCATGTGCTGCGCGTATACCAGCTGGTTGTTGCTGTCAAACCGCCTGTCTTGCAATACGAGTGGAATCTCGTACTCACCGGAAGGCAAACCCAGACGCTGCTCTTCCTCATCGTTCACGATCAATCCACCTGCCAAGCCCATGTACACCTGGCGGGCGGTCATTTCGTGTGGGTGAGGATGGTAAATGTTCAGGCTGGCCCGGTTGTTGACTTCAAATTCGTACACGAAGCGTTCACCCCGCTCTATAACATCCTGTGGATGGCCGTCGACTTCCGCCGGTACGTGCAGGCCATGCCAGTGGGTGATCGTGGAAACAGGTAGCTCGTTTCGGAACTGTATACGTACTTTTTGCCCTTTCTGTAGGCGGATGATGGGTCCAAGATAGCTGCCCGGGAGTGGGGTCAGGGGTGTGCTGGCCGCCTCCTTGATAACTCGGGCCGTGTATTGCATGACTTCAGTTTCAGTGCCGGGCAAGATCGGAACGCGGTTCATACGGGCAACCAGTTCCAGTTCTACGTCGGGCTGAAAACCGGGCGTGGCCTTTCTGGGTGATTTTTTGGCCATGGTCGCCATTTCCATCGCACCCAACCATTGCGGTAAAGCGGCGGCCGCCAATACCCCTAAGCCGGTTGTGGTGACGAATTGTCTTTTGGTTTTATCTTTGATGTGCTGCATAAAGCCTCCTGTTTGTTATTTGAACAATTGGGGGTTTCAGTGTGCTTGAATCCGATATGTTTAACAAGGTTATGACACACCACCAGACCCGCACCCGCTGCACCAAGGCAGTGCCTGCACTCAGGCCCAACCGCACCGCTAAATCAAATTCGCATCAACGGATGACATCCTTTACCCTAGCCATTCGATAGGGCCATCATCTGGTCAAGACATGGAGGGTTTGCGTCATCGCGCTCTCCCTATAGAATCCATTGCGTAGCAACCCTCACACAGGAATACACTCATGACATATTGCCTTGCTCTTAACGTGGATCGCGGCTTGATCTTTTGCTCCGATTCCCGCACCAACGCCGGTATGGACAACATAGGCAGCTATTCCAAAATGCACACGTTCACTTGGCGCGGGGACAGAATGTTCGTTCTGCTTTCTGCCGGTAATCTGGCCACCACTCAAGCGGTAGTCAAAAAACTTCATCTCGACATCGAGCAAGGACTAATGCCCAACCTGCTGACCGTCTCCAGCATGATGGAAGCGGCTGATTATGTGGGGATGGTCAGCACCCAGGTTCAGCGTAATCAGGCCAATCGGGATACGGCCAACACCAGCTTTGAGGCCACGTTCATATTCGGCGGCCAGTTGGGTGAGAGCGTTCCCGAGATTTTCATGATCTACCCACAGGGAAATTACATACACGAATCCAGCGAGCATCCGTTCCTGCAGATCGGAGAAACCAAATACGGCAAACCGATACTGGATCGAGTCATCAAGCGTCATGTAGATCTGGAGCGGGCCGCTCGCTGCGCGCTGGTTTCGATGAACTCAACAATACGCAGTAACGTAACCGTGGGGCCACCGGTGGAAATGCTGATCTACGAACGTGACAGCCTGGAACAAGGCCGTCGTTTATACCTTACCGACGACGATCCGTTTGCCCGTGAACTATCCGAACACTGGAACGAAGGCCTGTTGCTGGCACTGGAAAACCTGCCGCATTTCTCCTGGGAAAAACCTGCCCACAAGGACACCGAAGTCAAGCTGGCTCAACTCAAGCAGCAAATCAAACAAACGCCTCAAGTGTCTTCCTGAGAACGGGCCTGACCCGCACTCAGGTTTTTCCAGGGGTGTGGCGCGTTTCGACCGGCACGTACCAAGCTGGTGCAGGCGCCCACCCCGCCACGGTGCTTTCTTCCCTCGCTTAAGCCACCTTTCACCCCCAAGCCCCGCACAAGGATACCGCTCACCCGCTTTGCCGTTCTTGCCGTTCTTGCCGAAAGCACCCAGACCGGTACTGGCTCGAATCATGCTGCACGGGTGGCATCCCGATTTTTCCAGACAGTTCGACCACCCGAACTGCCCCCCCACCGCAGCGTCAGGAGCACGACATTGGCAATACTCGTAGGCCTTGAGCATTCCACTCATTATCAATATGACCGTCCTATCCATTTTTCCCCACACACCATACGGCTACGTCCCGCACCGCATTCCCGTACGCCGATACACGAATACCATCTGAACATCACCCCGGCCAATCACCGCATTTATTGGCAACAAGACCCATTCGGCAACACCATTGCCCGGGTGGTCTTCCCGGAAAAAACCGATGAATTCAAGGTTGAAGTCAAGCTGGTAGCCGAAATGACGGTCGTCAATCCGTTTGATTTTTTCGTGGAGGAATATGCCGAACAATATCCGTTTGAATACGATCCGCTTCAAGGCAAAGAGCTTGAACCCTATTTTGAGGTAGCAGAAACCGGCCCGCGTTTGCTGGAATGGATGACCGGAATCAACCGCAAGCCCCGGCGCATTGTGGATTTTCTGGTTGACATCAACCAGCGGTTACAGCACAGCATCGGCTACACCATACGCCTCGATCCCGGCATACAAACGGTGGAAGAAACGCTGGAAAAAGCCACGGGATCCTGTCGGGATACCGGCTGGTTGCTGGTACAAATACTCAGACATCTGGGCTTGGCGGCCCGATTCGTATCCGGTTATCTGGTGCAACTCAAATCTGACCAGGCCTCGCTGGATGGTCCCTCAGGGCCAGAACAAGACTTCACCGACCTGCACGCCTGGGCCGAAGTGTACATACCCGGTGCAGGGTGGGTCGGGCTGGATCCCACCTCGGGCCTGTTCGCCGGCGAAGGCCATATTCCCCTGGCCTGCACCCCTGATGCGGTCAGTGCTGCACCGGTCACGGGGTTTACGGATGAATGTGAAGTCATCCGTTTCGACTTCGCCAATATCGTCACCCGGGTTCACGAGGACCCGCGAGTGACCCGGCCTTATACCGAAGAGCAATGGCAGGCCATTCAACATCTGGGGCGTAGCCTGGATGAGGAACTGACCGCTCTGGATGTGCGCCTGACCATGGGCGGAGAACCCACCTTTGTTTCCATAGACGACATGGAAGGGGCCGAGTGGAATACCGAGGCTCTGGGTGCGCACAAAAAGGAGCGGGCAGAAGTGCTGCTCAGACGGATGCGCGATGCCTTTGCCCCGGTCGGTGCCTTGCTCCATGCCGGGCAAGGCAAGTGGTATCCCGGCGAACTGCTGCCGCGTTGGGCTTATGGCTGTTATTGGCGTGTGGATGGAATCCCACTGTGGAACAACCCCGCTCTTCTGGCTTCGGATCACAGCCCGGGCGACGCGGGCCTGAGTGAAGCCCGGCAATTCAGCGAATATCTGGCCGAACGGCTTGGCTTTGCCGTCAACACCATCTGCCCCGGTTATGAAGATTGGCTGCACTATTTGTGGCGGGAAATGGGCTTGCCGATTGACCACGCCAAACCCTCGGGTAAGGATTCCGCACCCGTGGGAGACGATCTCAGCCTGGCACTGGCGCGGGGCCTGGGTCAAATCACCGGTTACGCCTTGCCGCTGTATTGGCACTGGGGCGCGAACGACTGGCGATCCGGCCCGTGGCGATTCCCGGAAGGGGTGATGTATTTGAATCCGGGCAGCTCGCCCATGGGTTTGCGTCTGCCGGTAGGCCAACTCGACTGGGTGGTGGACGGCGAGGTTGAAGACATCGAATGGACGGCCCCCCCCACTGACGACAAGCCGCTCATCCTTCATGCAGAAGCACGTTACCAACCGCCCGATCACCGTGTGCCGGTGGCCGCCGATGCCCGTCCTGAAGTGATACGCAAACGCTACCGACGCTGGCTGGATGTGCCGCACACGGCCTTGTGTGTGGAGCCGCGTAATGGCCATTTGCATGTCTTCATGCCGCCGCTCACTGACTTGGGTCATTACGGGTTGTTGCTGTCTGCCGTTGAACATACCGCCGCCAGGCTGAAGCGGCCCGTCATTATTGAGGGCTACGAACCGCCTTCATCCCACGCCCTCAAATCGTTTAAGGTCACGCCTGATCCGGGTGTCATTGAAGTCAACATCCACCCGGCTTCCGATTGGGACGCACTCGAACACAACGTCACCACTTTATACGAAGAAGCGCGTCAGTCCAGGCTGGGAACCGACAAGTTCATGCTGGACGGGCGACACAGCGGAACCGGCGGCGGCAACCACGTCACCCTGGGTTCGCGCTATCCGGTCGATAGCCCTTTTTTACGCCGCCCGGATGTTCTGCGCTCTTTGATCACGTTCTGGCAGCATCATCCTTCGCTGTCTTATTTATTCTCTGGCCTGTTCATAGGCCCTACCTCACAAGCACCCAGGGTCGACGAGCGTGGCGGTCATCTCATGGATGAACTGGCCATCAGCCTGCGTGAAGCCGAAAGCACCCAAACCCACTGGATCATCGACCGCGCCCTCAGAAATTTCCTGGCCGACCAATCCGGCAACACCCACAGGGCCGAATTCTGCATCGACAAACTGTGCTCACCCGATTCTTCATCGGGGCGGCAAGGCCTGGTGGAGTTTCGTGGCTTCGAAATGCCGCCACATCCACAGATGAGCCTGGCCCAGATGCTGTTGATCCGCTGTCTGGTGGCCCATTTCTGGAAACAACCCTACCGTCACGCACTGATCGATTGGGGCACAGCACTGCACGACCGCTTTCTGCTGCCTCATTATGTGTACGAAGATTTTCGCTCAGTGATTGAACGGTTGAGTGAGGCGGGTTACCCCATGGAACTGAACTGGTACGCGCCATTTCTGGAGTTTCGTTTCCCCCACTATGGGCGGGTCACACATCGCGGCATCTGCCTGGAACTGTGCATGGCATTAGAGCCTTGGCCGGTATTTGGCGAAGAAGCCTCCGGCCTGCAACGGCAATCGCGGGTGGTGGACTCCGCCGTCGAACGTCTGCAAGTACGCTGCACCGGGCTAGACACCGAACGCTACCTTTTAACCTGCAACGGCAGGCGGGTTCCTCTGCAAGCGACTGGCCATCACGGGGAGTTTGTAGCGGGTGTGCGCTACAAGGCGTGGAAATCGGCCTTCGGGCTGCATCCCACCGTTGAGGTTCACGCCCCTTTGGTTTTCGATCTGTTTGATCGGCAGGTCGGCCGCTCTATAGGCGGCTGTATGTACCATGTCGCGCATCCCGGCGGGTTGTCTTACGAAACCTTTCCCATCAACGCCTATGAAGCCGAATCGCGGCGCATATCTCGCTTCTGGGCTTATGGCCACACCCAGGGAGATCCTCCGCCCCCCGCCTGGGCCATGAACTTGTCCCGTCTATATCCAGACGGCACGCCCAACGGAATGCGCGTACCGACTGAAGAACCAGCCAACCCGGATTTCCCCTTCACTTTGGACTTGCGCACACCCTCATGAGCACTCTGGTAGCCCTACTCCATCACATCGAACAAACCTACGGATCACGTCGAACCGTACCCACCCACTGGCTCCGGGTACGTCCGGCCCCGCACACCCGGCCCGACATTACCGCCTACACGATTAAGGTCACCAGCGAGCCTCATTTTCTCAACTGGGTGCGTGATCCTTTCGAAAACTACATCGCCCGGCTGGATTTACCTGAACCGGTGGCGAGTCTGGGGCTGACGGTCGAACTGCTGGCCGACCTCACCCCGATCAACCCTTTTGACTTTTTGACCGAACCCGAAGCCGCGCATTATCCGTTCGACTATTCCGAACAAACCCGCAAGGAACTGGCACCGTACCTGAACATGCCCCCACCCGGCAGCCGTTTAACCGCGTGGCTTAAACGATTGGATCGCTCACCCGGTTACATCGTGGAAGTACTGAGCCGGATCAACAAGACCGTACACGAACAAGTGAAGCGGCTAGGACTGGACTGGTCACCGGCATTTCCGGGTATGGAGTCCAGCACGGTGGGAGGCATTGCTCTGGAAGAAGTGCTGATAAGCGGTGGATTTAGCCCGTGGCAAGCGGCCTGGCTGCTGACGCTGACCTGCAGACATCTGGGATTGGCGGCCCGATTCACTTCGGGATACCGGATCTTTTTAGGCGTTTCAAAAGAATCTTCTGACACAGCCTCTCTACACGCATGGTGTGAGGTATTCATCCCCGGCGCAGGGTGGGTTGGTCTGGATCCATCTGCCGGAGTCCATACCCACGAAGGGTATATTCCCTTGGCCTCCACCCCCGAACCCACCCGCGCCCTGCCGCTGACCGGCCTGGATACCCGTTATCCGCTGCATCACACGGTCAAGGTTAAACGCTTGCTTGCGATGCCCACGCCCAATCCGTACACCGAAGCGCAGTGGGCCGACCTGAACGCCAGTGGCAGACGGGTCAACGAACTCCTCACCGAGCAGGGCATCCGCCTGGCCAACAGCCAAACCCTATCGTTCGTCTCACTGGCCCACGCCTACGCACCGGAATGGTCGACCGTGGCACTGGGCGGCAACAAGCGGCCACTGGCTGAAGAACTGCTGCACCGCTTGCAGCAGCAATGGGCGACAGGCGGTATTGTGCAAGAAACCCAGGGCGAGTGGTTTGGCGGCGAAACCCTGCCCCGCTGGCAGCTTCAGGTGTATTTCCGCAACGACGGCCTGCCCCTGTGGCACCATGACGCACTGCATGAAGTATTCAGCCGCAACGAATCGCTAACCAGCGGTGATGTATACGAATTTGCCCGATTGGTAACCCGCAATCTGCACCTGTCGCCGGACAGCCTGATGCCGGCCCATGAAGACCCGCTGCATGAACTGTGGCGCAACCGCCAAACGCTGCAATTTCATCCGCCCGCCGAAGCCCTGTCCGATGCCGATGCCCGCAAGCAACTGGCTGACCGCCTGTCTGAAACCCGCTGTGATCCGGTGGCCTATGTGCTGCCCTTGCGCTGGGAACCGCTGGCCGGACGCTGGCAGAGCGGACAGTGGACATTCCGGCGTGGCGCACTCTATCTCGTGCCTGGCGATTCGGCACCGGGTTACCGCCTGCCTTTGGGCGGTCTGCCCGTTGATGACGGACAAGAGTCTCTGCGTAACCCGGAACGCTGTTCGTTTGAGCCACGTCCCTTGCTGCCTGGGGTACATGGCGAACTCAGTGCCCGCCTCACTACTTTGCTGAATGAACCCTTGCTTGATTTGGCTGACGACGATCATCCCCAAGGACCCATCCCGCGCACGGCCTTGAGTTTCAGAATTCGCCAAGGGCGCATCTGGATATTCATACCGCCACTAACCCACCTTGAGCATTATCTGGAACTGATTACCGCCCTTGAAGCGGCCGCCGTAAAGCGTGAAATACCCATCATGCTGGAAGGCTATCCGCCACCGGAAGACCCCCGTCTTGGTCGTTTCAGCCTGGAACCAGATGCCGCCGTACTGAAACTCACCCTGCCCATGACCCGCGACTGGAACCTCAGCCAGGCCGCACTCACACAAGCCTACGCCGAAGCGGCCCGCCTGGGTTTGCATGGAATACACAGCCGCAACACCGGCACACGCATGGGACCTGGAGGCAGCACCGACCTGGTACTGGGCGGTGAAGAACCCGCCGACAGCCCGTTTTTATTCCGTCCGCAGTTGCTGCGCTCGCTGATCACCCATTGGCAACACCATCCGGCCTTGTCTTATTTCATGTCCGGACGCCAGATAGGCCCATCCGGTCACGCCCCCAGACCAGACGAAGGCCGCCCCGACGCGCTGTATGAGCTAAACATCGCCTTATCCCGCATACCACACACCGAACCGGCCTTGCCCTGGATACCGGATCGGATTTTGCGGCACAAACTGGCCGACCCGGCCGGCGACATACGTCGGGCCGAAATCCGCATCGACCAACTCTACGACCCAGACCGCATCGGCCAACGCCTGGGGCGTATCATGCTGCGTTCCTTCGAGACCGCCGAAAACGGCCCACTGGCCACGGCACAACTGCTACTGGTGCGGGCTTTGGTCGCCACCCTGGCCATGCGTCCGGTGACTAAACCCCTCATCAACTGGGGCACGGCTTTGCATGATCGCTACATGCTGCCTGGCGTGTTATGGGAAGACTTGAAAGCCGTGCTGGCCGAGATTCGTCAATGCGGAATTCCTCTTCAGGACGAATGGTACAAACCTTTGCTGGAGCTGCGTTTTCCGCTGCTCGGACGTACGCAAATAGGGCCTATCACCCTGGAAATGCGCTCGGCTCACGAACCCTGGCCCATCCTGGCGGAAGAAGTCACGGCCAGCGGCGTAGCCCGGTTTGTCGACTCCGCCAACGACCGGGTACAGATTGAAGTATTCGGCATCACCCCTGGTCGGCACATATTGGCCTGCAACGGACGGCGGGTTCCTCTACAACCCACGGCAACCCAAGGGCATTGCATCGCCGGGATACGTTACAAAGCATGGAACCCGGTAGCGACATTGCACCCCACCGTGCCGCCTGTATATGAACTGGCATTCGACCTGATCGACACCTGGACTGACAAAGTTCTAGGCGGCTTTACCTATTCCCCGCCCCGCCCCACCCCACCTGGCCCTGTGGCCACCCCAACCTGCCCACCTCCTGAACCCGAAGCCAGCGGAGAACCAAAAACCCAACGCCCCCTGGCGATAGCCCCACCCCCCATGAGCAGCGTTGGAACC
>JBPCSC010000252.1:0-18366 GCA_051007495.1 Methylococcaceae bacterium
GGCCCAATCCGATAATGACATACCCCAGATTGCCCTGAACCAGTAGATACCGATACGCCGCTACCACTCCGATGACTGTAAACAGGGTGATGGCACTCAGGATGATGATTTTTTTCCTCACTGGATGTCTCCTGATTCTTCCAGGCGATCGGCATCTGCTTCGGGTTTTGAGGCCGATTCGGCAGGCTTGGCCGGGGTTTTGGGTTTGACCGGTTTTTTGACAGTCCCATTGGCCAGGCTGTTTTGTTCAACTTCCAGCCTGAGTCTTTCAATGTTGCGCAGCAGACTGAGCGAATGGCTGATGTCAGGTAAAGGAGCGCGTATGGGTATGTTTTTCA
This sequence comes from Methylococcaceae bacterium, assembly GCA_051007495.1. Lineage (GTDB taxonomy): Bacteria > Pseudomonadota > Gammaproteobacteria > Methylococcales > Methylococcaceae > CAIVXW01. The sequence goes on from JBPCSC010000252.1 coordinate 339, forward strand.
GCTTGTCCAGTTCGGCCAGAAAGTCACGCGTGGTGTTTTGACTGGTGTCGAAATGCTCCTTTAGCCAGTCGATTACTGCGGTCAGGCTTTCCTGATAGAGCACCTCATCGGTGCGGAGTAAGGCAGTACGTATGGCTTCAAGCCTCAGTTGCAGCACTTCACGCAGGGCCTCGGCTTGTTCCGGTGACAAAATGGCCTTGACCGGACGATCGGTTCTGCGCACGGCAACCAGGTCTTTGATGACGCTGCCCAAGGGGGTGGGTTCGGCCTCGGGTGTTACGGGTTTATCCATTTCGGCATGGGGCAAAAACAGGGGAAGGCTGCCGGCCTGTCGGGTGAGTATCAGGATGCGGGTAGACAAACCCACGATATCCGGTGCGTCTATGCTTCTTAACGTGGCTATTTCATCTGCCAGGGCTTCCCGTACCTTGAAAACAGCCGGGTCGCCGCTGTCAAACAAGCGCTGATCGGCGGCTTCCATTGCGGCCAGTACCGCTTTCAGGTCACCGATGAGATGCAGTTTTTGATTGGCAACGCTCAGCAGATATTCCGCATCGGCAACCATTAAATCGCCTCGGGATTTATTAAGCTGATGCTGTATGTGGTTGATGGAAAGCGTGAGTTCGGTTTGGGTGTGATCTAAACGCTCTGTGAACTGGGTGGATTGATCGGCCAGCATACGCTCAAACCGGGCATCATCACCGGAAGCACCGGATTGAAAATTTACCAATTGGGTATGCAAGGCGGCCAGTTCCGATTGCAGGGTATTCACCTGCCGCGAGACCTCAAGAATTTGCTGATCCCTGTTGGACAGTTGCCCGCCCAATCCTTCCTGTTTGGAACGCAGTTCCTGAAGGATAAACCAGCCACCACCCGCCAAAGCGACCGAGACCAGAAGCAAACCATAGCCAATCCAGGCACCGCCACCGGATTTCCGGCGTGGCGGTTCCACGACCTGTGGCGTGGAAGGCTCCGTGGGTGTATCGTCGAGTTGTTCGGTTACGACACCAGTAGACTTTGCCGCCACGGCGGAAAGGTCGGTGTCAGCCTTCAGTTCTTTTTCCTCGTCAGCCAATGCTGTATCCCCGCAGTGTGTTCATTAAGGCTCAACAGGTAAGCCAGGATTTTTTTGGAAGTGTAATTTTTAGGCTCAACCAGTAAGCCCGGTTTTTATCGGGATGCTTATCCCCTGATTTTTGCCCTCAGGGTGGGGGATGATCGTGTGTCGCTATGAAAACCGCTTCCAGCATGGCCTGATCGCTGGCTTGAGTGGCCGCCGTGACGTGACACCACGCCTTGTCTTTGGCCAGTTGTCCTATTCGTGCACTGATGGCGACCAGCGGGAGCGTTTGAGTCCAGAGTGGAATCAGGTCAGCCAATGCCTCATGCAGATGGTTCAAGGCTTCTCAGCTGGTGATGGTCAGCGCTAGCAAGGTACCGGCGAGGTGCTTTTGCCTCCACGGAACAGGGTCAATCCTGGACGGAACCCTTTGGTATACCTCAGCGTATGAAACTGAAGCCCCCCTGGCCATCAGGCCTGATGCCAGATGCTCCCGCCCGCCTTTGCCCCTGACGATGAGTATGTTTTTACCGTTCAGATGGCTCATCTCCGGCATTTCCAGCATGGATTCGCTATTAAACTCAAGTTCTGGGGTCAGGTCTACCCTGATACCGTGGCTTAACAGGGTGTGCGCGGTGCTTGGGCCTATGGCGGCGGTTCGGCATTCATGCTTCCAGTCGGTCAACCAGGGGGCTGCATATCTGACGGCATTACGGCTTACGAAGATGATCCAGTCCCATTGAGCAGGTTGGCTCAGGCAGCGGTTCACGTCAGGGGAGTCCGTTAGTGCTTCCATGCGGAGTAGCGGCAAGCGCAAGGCCGTGCCGCCAGCGTCTTCTATCAATCGGCATAGCGCGTCGGCCTGTTCGTCGGGGCGGGTGACGATAATCCCTTTTCCCAGCAAGGGCAATCGGGTGTTCATGAACTCATGTTTCATCATGAGCGGTGGTCAATGCCAACTCGCGTAGCAGTGCGTCGGCACCCTGAGCGAGCAGACGTTCAGCCAGGGTGGTTCCGAGTTGCTCCGCCTGGGAGGGGGGGGCCTGATCTTCACCGCGTATCACGAGTTGCCCATCCAGACGGCTGACCAGCCCGCGTAAGCGCAGCACGTCATTAGACCACTCTGCAAACCCGGCAATGGGCACCTGACAGCCGCCGTTCAGACGGGCGTTGAACGCACGTTCGGCCACTACACAGCGAGCGGTTGCATCGTGATGCAGTGGGGCAATCCGTTCAAGGATGCGCGGGTCGTCGGAGCGGCACTCTATGCCTATGGCCCCCTGGCCTACGGCCGGGAGGCTGATGTCGGTGGAGAGGTATTCGGTGATGCGGTGGGAGAGTTCCAGGCGGGTCAGACCGGCGGCGGCCAGAATGATGGCATCCAGTTGTTCGCTTTCCAGCTTGTCCAGACGAGTACCGACGTTGCCGCGCAAGGGAATGATGTGGATATCAGGCCTTATGGATTTGATCTGGCATTGCCGACGCAAACTGGACGTGCCGACCCGTGCGCCCTCAGGCAGTTGACTCAGGCCTGCGTGACTCAAAGAGACAAAAGCATCGCGGGGGTCTTCCCGTTCCAGTATTACGGCCAGATGCAAGCCTTTGGGTAATTCGGCCGGGACATCTTTCATGGAGTGTACGGCGATGTCGGCCTGACCTTCGATCAAACCTTGTTCCAGTTCCTTGACGAACAGACCTTTGCCACCAATGCGAGCCAAAGGCGTGTCCAGAATTTTGTCGCCCTGAGTCACCATTTTGACCAGTTCTACGTTCAGATCAGGCCATAAGGCCTGCAAACGAAGGCTTACGTGTTCGGCTTGCCACAGGGCGAGAGGGCTTTTGCGGGTAGCGATACGAATGGTGATGGGCACAGGGGAATCCGGCTAGGGCTAAATGGGGCGCATTGTACCAAATGAAATCAGGGCCGGAAGAATAAACCGGTTAACTCGGAGTGGCGTTATTGTTGGCGTAATCGTTGATTTTCTGGGCCAGTTTTTTGAGCAGGCTGTCAAAGCCTTCCCGGTCGATCAGGCTGGTGTATTGCGCCTTGCGCAGGGCTACGTCGCTGATGCCGTCGACTATGATGTTGATGATCTGCCAGTGACCGTTGAATTCATGCACCTGATATTCAAACTTGATGGGTTTTTCGTTAGGGGCGTTGAGGAAATAGCGCAGCAGTACTCGCCCGTTTTTGAGGTCTTGTTCCGATTCGAATTTGAAGCCCTCGCCAGCATAAGCATTGAACTGGGCCGCGTAGGTGGCCACGCTGAGTTCGGTCAGCTTGTCTATGAAAGCGGTTTTCTGTGGCTTGTCGAGGTTTTTCCAGTGTGTGCCCAGAGCCAATACCGAGACGGCTTCAAACTCGAAAGACTCCCGCACTACAGGCTCCAGCTTTTGGTAACGGCCTTGATACCCCAGCTTTTTGGCATCCTTCATGACCTCAATCAGCGAGGCATTGAGTTTATCGACGGTTTTTCGGGCATCCATGAACGTATCGGCGGCTAAAGCACCTGCGCTGATCAGGATGAGGAACACGCCTATTGCAATGCGAGACAACATAATTTTTTACCATTCATGCAACAAATGTGGTGACTATACCACGAGAAACGGGCGGATAGGGCAGGTGACCGGTTCCACATGAGTCTGGCCAGTTCCTCTGGCAGCTAACATTTCAATTGGCTAAGTTCAGGGTGGGGCTTACAATCCGGGGTGCGTATCTGTCCTCCTGTCCTCTCTTTCCTTCCTTCCTGCTCCTCTGAAACACAAGGTGAAAAACATGACTACACTGACAGCAAATTCCGACACTTTTCCTGCACTGGTTAACCAGACTACCGATGTCGATGCCGCCGATGGCTCGGATCGGTTGGTGGTGGACTGGGCGAGTCTGAATGTGCCCATACGTTACGCCAATGAGTACGGATGGGGCATTTACACCGACGATGCCTACAGCTATGTGCATTACATACGGTTTGAAAGCTACGATGTGAGTGGTGGCACTGAAGGTGATGAACTTCGAGGCGGAAACGAAAGCGACCGACTATCCGGCGGGCCGGGTAACGACACGCTATACAGCTATCTGGGGGCCGACGTGCTGGACGGTGGTTCAGGCAACGACCTCTGGTCAGTCGATTACAGCGCACTCAACACCGATATCAAGGTGGTATTGCCTGCGGGCAATTCAACGTACACCGTATCCGCCACCGGAGCCAGGCTAAGCAGTATTGAGTCCCTGACTATCGTGACAGGCCTGGGTCAAGACAATATAGACACCAGCGCACTGGCCGGAAACGACGACATTCGCAGTGGTGATGGTGACGATTACCTCGCGCCGGGTTTGGGGGTGGACAGGCTGGATGCCGGCAACGGCACCGATACCCTGTCTCTGGATTATTCGGCCTTGGCGGCTCCCGTTGTGCGCATTGACCTGGGTTATGGTTGGTGGCGATACCAGAACGCGAACAACACCTCGGATTATTACGGCGTAGAACGCTTCATACTCAAAGGCGGTAGCGGCGACGACCACTTGTACGGCAGTGGAAATTCAGACCTGCTGTCTGGCGGGGCCGGTAACGATACCCTGACCGGTTACAGCGGCGCCGACAGCATCAACGGTGGGGCCGGCACGGATACCTGGGTGTTCGATTACAGCAGCGTGATGGCGGATGTGTCGGTGAATATCGAAAGCGTAGTCCAGAAAGCCAGCACCAAGGCCAAAGTCAGCGGGATAGAACAACTGGATGCGACCACCGATAAAGGCGACGACAGTTTTTATTGCAACAAAGGCGCGTTCAATGACCGCATCGACAGCCGTAGCGGTAACGACACCATCAGCAGCGGGCGGGGCAAGGATTGGGTCAATGCGGGTGACGGCAGTGATCTGCTCATCATGGATTGGTCGGCCACCAGCAAAAACATCGTCTGGACGGATCAAGGCTATGGCTGGTCACGTTTTGTTTCGGGTACAGCAGATCAGATCGACTACTACAACATCGAGAATTTCGCGCTCACCGGTGGTTCAGCCGACGATTATCTGCGGAGTTTCGCGGGCAATGACACCCTCAAAGGAGGGGCCGGCAACGATACCCTGAACAGTGCCACTGGTCTGGCGACTGTGGACGGAGGCGCCGGCATCGACTACTGGGATGCCGATTTGTCGGCCACCATCAAGCCAGTCCTTATTGATGCATTGGCCGGACAAAAACAGGTACAAGGCAAGGCGGCGCAACTGGCGATCACCACGGTAGAGGGGTTTCACCTCACAACCGGTGGCGGTGACGATGTCATCAATAACCGTAGCTATGCCACCAGCGATGTGGTGAATACCGGGGTGGGTAACGATTCGGTGTTCCTGGGGTTGGGGTTCGACGAAACCAACGGCGGAGATGGTACCGATACCCTCAATCTCGATTACTCCAGCCTGATCGGCGCGATCACCCGCACCGATCAGGGGTATGGCTGGTATAGCTACGCCGACGTGGCTGGAACGGCCTCGGTTCGTTTTTATAGCTATGAGCAGTTCAACCTCATCGGAGGCGCAGGCGATGACAACCTGATCGGGGCCGCTTCCAACGATACCCTGATCGGCAATGGCGGGGATGATGTACTGAATGGCGGTGCGGGTAAGGATGTCATTGACGGGGGGAGTGGCCATGACCGCTGGATTGGCGATTACACCAGTGCTACGGCAGCACTCAGCTTGAATCTGAACCGCGACGGCAACGGGGTGCTGAACGGCGCAGGCACCACATTGACCGGCATCGAAAATGTGACGCTCAACACCGGATTGGGCAAGGACACCATCAACCTGACGGCTGTAAGCGGCAATCAGACCGTCTATACCAATGCCGGTGATGATACGGTGCGCTTGAGCGGGGGGCAGCATGAATCCAATGGCGGTGATGGCAATGATTTGTTGTCAATCGACTTTTCCAGTTCAACTACGGCACTGGTGCGTTTGGATCAAGGCTATGGCTGGTGGCGCATTCAGGACAGCGGCGGCCTGAATGCCGTACGTTATTACGGGTTTGAATCCATGGAGATCACCGCAGGTTCAGGCAATGACCGTCTCTACGGACTGGCTGGCGATGACCGCATCCGCGCCGGCGCAGGCGATGACGTGATTGAGGCAGGGCCCGGGAACGACGAACTGACCGGCGGAGACGGTAACGATATTTTTCGTTATGCCCCGAATGGTAACGGCATAGACACCATCAAAGATGCCAATGTTGGCGATACCATAAGAATCATTAATGCCAATCTGACCGGCCCGGTCCAAAACGGTGGCGGCACCCTCACCCCCAACAATCAGGTTGAAATTCAGTACGATCAAACCAGTGGTTTGACCACACTGTACGTCGGCACGGATGGCAATCCCGGAGCAGAAGTGCTTATCCAGTTGGAAGGACGCTATGAAACCGCAGCCTTCAAACTGTCGGGTAGTGACATACGCTTCATGCAAGGGGCCGCGACATCCCAAACCTCTGGCGGGACTCAGCAAGGCACTGACAAGAATGACACGTTGAACGGCACGTCAGGCAACGATGAACTGACTGGCGGTCTGGGCAATGACCGGCTTGAAGGCAAGGCAGGCGATGACGTATTGGACGGTGGCCCGGGCAATGACACGCTAATCGGCGGAAGTGGCGCGGATACGCTGACGGGCGGTTCAGGTGCTGACCGTTTCTTGTTGAACAGCCTGACAGAAAGCGCGCCCGGCCTGTTGAACCGCGATGTCATCACTGACTTCACCCCCGGGCAAGGGGATCGGATTGACCTCTCAGGCATAGACGCAATCCCCGCGCAAGCGTCTGATCAACCCTTTACCTACATCACCGGCCCATTCACAGGCGTTCCGGGGCAGTTACGTTATGAAGACGGATTGGTACAAGGTGATGTTCAAGGTGATGGGGGCGTAGATTTCGAAATCGAGTTGATCGGCAAGCCCATTCTGAGTGGGGCCGAGTTTATAGTCTAGGCAAAAAAAGGGGCGACCAAGCGGTCGCCCCCATATACGCTTGATGCCTTCAAGCGGTTACTCGTTGGCCGGGTGGTTCAGTGGAGCTTGAACCCGGCCACCAACGTGTTTAGTTCGCAGGATAGCGCGACCATCTCCTCGCTGACCACCCGGGTTTGGGTGGCTTCCGAACTGGTAATAACCGCAATCTCGTTCACATTCAGTATCCGGCTATTGACGTTACGGGTGAGGTCGCTCTGGCGAGTCACTGCCTGCACCATGCCACTATTCAGATCACGTATTTCACCCACCCTGACCCCGATATGGTCTAAGCCATCCACTGCCTGTTCCAGTTGGCTGCTGTAGCGTTCGGCATTGTGCCGCGCCTGTTCCATGAGTTGCACCGCCCCTTTAGCCTCACTTTGAAACTGAGCCAGCAAGGATTCAATACTGTGCGTCGATTGATGCGACAAGGTGGCCAGTTTGCGCACTTCATCGGCCACCACGGCAAACCCCCGTCCCGCATCACCGGCCCTGGCGGCTTCAATGGCAGCATTCAAAGCCAGCAGATTGGTTTGCTCGGCAATGCCTCTGATGACTTCCAGCACGCTGTTCACGCTGACGCTGCGTTCGTTGAGTTTTTCTATGGCCGTAGCCGTAGCCCCGATTTCGGTTACCAGGTTGGATATCCCCCCTATGGCATCACGGGTCATGCGGGTGCTGTGCAAGGCTTCCCTATCGGCATTGACCGAAGTGGCCGCTGTCTCGTTGGCACTTTGGCCAACTTGACGGGCGATTTCTTCCAGGTCACCCACAAAACGGGTCGCCATGTCGATCTCGCTGCACTGGCGGGTGGCCGCTTCAACCGTGCGATCAGACGTTCGGGCAATGTGATCGGCGGAGTCGGCCAAATGGCGCGAGGTATTGGCCAGTTTGAGCAGGCTGTCGCGGAAACGACCCAGCATGAGGTTGATCGCAGCAGCCAATGCCCCCATTTCATCACGGCTTGAGATGTCCAGCTTTTGGGTGAGATCGGCACTTCGTTCGATCTCCAGCATGGTGTCCGTTATTTTCCGTAATGGGTTAATCACAATGGATTTAAGCAGTGGAAGCAGCAAAAACAAACTCAGCACGAACAAGCCCGCATTGATACCCAGATTGGCAAAAAGCCCGCGGCCTATCCGCGAATCCAGCGTGGCGAGTGAGTATTCCACCCGGATCACCCCGGCTACGGAATTGACCGGCAATGCGTGGCAACCCTGGCAATCAGTACCGAGATGGTCGCCTTTGATAGTAATGGGGGCTAGAAAAAGCACCGTGCGCTCACTGCCCTGTTGGCGTGTGATGGTCAAACTCTTGCCTTCCAGAGCCTTCTTCTCCAGTTCATCACCCGGAAGATGCGGATGGGTGATTCCTGTAGCCACGAAGTCAGGGCTGTGTATGACCGCGATATCCCGCAATCCGGTTTCGTTAAGCAGTTTTTGCCGCAGTGTATCGCGCTGATCCATGCTGCCGGTCAGCATGAGCGTGTTGATCCCATCAAAATAGGCGCGAGCCATGCTTCGAGCTTGCTCGATTCCCATGTCCTCTGCCAATTTACGTTCACCTATGGTGGTAATGATCAGCGACACACCCAGCACGGCAAACAGCGTGAGAGAAATGGCCAGTATGATTTTGTCTTTGACGGAAAAAAGCGAGGTATTCATCGATAAGGCTGCCTGTCCTGGAATAAAAGTGGCCTTATTGTGCCACTCATGGGGGGGAAATAGTATTTCAGGAAGTTTGAAGAGTGAGGGGTGAGGGGTGTGAGGGGTGTGAGGGACTCCCATTGTCCAGACCCCGTCCTGACCCATCACTTCGCTAATCATGTGCTGCGGGGAAATTCTGCATGACGTAGCCTGGAGGTATCTGCCTTGTTTCATCTTCTGAAAACGCTATTTTATCATTCGTTGTAGCCAGTATGTATTCAGGATGCTCTGTAGGGGTACACTGAATATTTTGAGTGGGTATCCGCTTGATGATTAAACCAAATCAATACGTCCGATGAGCCATGTTTATATTCCACAATACGGGATGGATTGTAAAGACGGGGTCAAGGAAGGCTGTCGCCTTGAGCATCTAATGCTCGTCTACAGGCTTTTAAGCTGCTATACTCAAAATTACCTAAAACAAAACTTTTCCTCAAGACGGCTTAATAAGCTGATCAGGGCTTATGACGTACTATCACCCCGGATAGTACCAGGCGGGTAAAAACCATCCTCCGTTGATTAACCTGTTTTTGCTCATGATGTGGCCCAGGCAAAAAGTTATGTTCACCTGTAGTGCCGTTAAAATCGGCACTTTTAATAACCTATCCCATTCAGTAAAAAACCATGCACCATGCTCATTCCCCCACTTTGAATCGACTCAGCCAGGGTATACGGCAATTTCAGCAGCGGTATTACCACAACGAACCCGAACGCATGCAGGAACTGGTTGAGCAGGGCCAGCATCCTGAAGTGCTGCTGATTTCATGCAGCGATTCCAGAGTGGATCCGGCTTTACTTACAGGGGCATTACCTGGTGATCTGTTTATCGTTCGCAACGTGGCTAATCTGGTTCCTCCTTATCAACTCGATAGCCAATACGACGGCGCACGGGCGGCCATTGAATATGCCGTCCGGGATTTACAGGTTAAACATATCGTAGTTTTGGGGCATGCCCAATGCGGGGGAATTAAAGCCTTGCTGGGATCAATGGCCGGACAATCTTCTCCCCGTGAATTTATCGGTGCCTGGGTTTCCATTGCCTCGGATGCGTATTGCCGTCATGTATTAAATCATTCCAGTGATCAGAGCACTTCGCGTGCAGTCGATGTGAATGATATGAAAGCCCATCAGTATCTGGTCGAGCGCGCCGCCATACTGGGTTCATTAGCCAATCTCACTACCTATCCCTGGTTGCATGAACGTATGCAGCAGAACGGATTGAGCCTGCATGGATGGTGGTTTGATCTGGAGACTGGCGATTTATGGGTGACAGACTCCTCCAATACCCTGTTTTTACCTCTGCTGGATTAAACCCTGTCATGCGCAAACCTGCCCAAATTCTGTACTGGGTCAATGAGAAAATGCCAGTACAGGCTGCTTTGGCATCGGCCTTTCAGCAAATGTCTTTTCTGTCGGTATTTCTGGTCGTTTCTCCCATACTGGCCAAAACCCTGCATCTGGATCATGAACAATCCCTGCATCTCATTTCCGCCACCTTACTGGCTTCTGGAATAGGCTGCGCTTTGCAGGCGACCGGAATTATGGGTTTTGGGGCGCGTTTGTTTTGCCCTTTGCAAATTACTTCATCTACCTTTTCCATGCTGTTTTTGGCTAAAACGGTAGGCGGGTTTGGGTCCATGTTTGGAGCCATAAGCCTGGCGGGTTTTTCGCAAATGATATTCGCCCTGCTGTTCCAGCGATTCAAAGCCATTTTTACCGTGCAGGTAGCGGGAATTGCCGTGATGCTGATTGGCCTGGGGGTGGGGTTTAATGGGGTAAAGCTGGCACTGGAATCGACTGCAACAGGGGAGTTATCAGGACAGAACGGGCTGTTATGTTTGATGTCCCTGGGGACCATGATTATCTTTAATGTCTGGTTCAGTGGATATCTGCGGTTGATTTCGGCATTTCTCGGATTGCTGGCTGGTTTTTTGGCTGGCTGGAAAATGGGCATCATACCGGACTACCACTGGACGCTGCTGCATGATGCTGACTGGTTCTACAGGCCAAAACTCATGAGCCTGGGTTGGCGTTTTGATACCGAGATGATTTTTCCGGGCATTATCACCGGCTTGTTTCTGGCTTTGCACGGATTCGGGTCCATAATAGCCGCCCAACGATTCAGTGATTCAGACTGGAAACGTCCCGATATGCGTTCAGTACGCCAGGGATTACTGGCAGAAGGGATGACCAACCTGATGACTTCGCTAATGAATGGTTTGCCAGTTACTTCCAGTGGTGGGGCAGTAGGCCTGGCGGCAGCGACCGGGTGTGTCAGTCGTTATCTGGGATACTGGTTAGCCGGAATTATGATACTCATTGCCTTTATGCCCAGGGCCATGGTTTTCTTTGATATTCTTCCCGCCCCGGTGGCAGGTGCCGCTTTATTGTTTCTGGCCAGTTTTACAACCCTGGCCGGTATGCAGGTCATTACTTCCCGATTACTCGATAACAGAAAGATACTCACCGTCGGTATTGCCCTGGTAATGGGTTTCAGTTATGAACCCTTGAAACATATTATCCAGGCTGCGTTCCCGCAGATCGGACAATATCTGGCGTTTTCCGGGGTGAGCGTTGGGGTGTTGACGGCAGTGATCAGTTCTGCCCTGTTTCGTATCAGCGACCATACCCACGATCGACGTTGTTTTTCTGCTGAACGGAGTTCGCTTGATGGAGTGATCGACTTTCTGGAAACCCAAGGCAAAATCTGGGGGGCACGCTCTGAAGTGGTCCACCGGGCAGAGTATGCTACTGGCCAGGCATTTGAAATACTGACCGAACATGGCCTGGCTATTTCAACCGACAACACTCCGGCCACAATCGAACTGGAAACCCTGTTCAACGAACACACCTTTGCGGTTATTTTGTATTACCCTGGGCCTGTGCTTTCTTTAGCCACCCACCCCCCATCGCATGATGAAATGCTGGACAGCGAAGAGGCCGTATTGTTAATGGCTGGATACTTGTTGAACCGCCTGGCTGATCAAGTGCGTATACGCAGTCATGGGGAGCGATCAGAATTGCGGTTGATATTCAACGACTGAGTATTAAAACAGGACTGCTACACCTCAACAAAAACTTTTTATTGAGTCACGTCATAACCCCAAAAAACCTGCGATGCCCGGCACTGTTCGAGATTCTATCCATGAGAAAACGGGGCACTCATTACTCTAATTAAAAACCTTGCCTGTCTTGAATTAAACTGTCAAGACAGGCAGGGTTTTTTTATGCCGGTTTTTTTGAGTATAATATCCAGTCCCATTCAGTCCTGAACATAATCCAGTTACCCTTCTCCCCAAACATTACTCATTATGTTTTGTTCGGTTTTGATTACTCCCGTTATTCCCCGGCCCAACTCCATCACTTATAGTGTATCGGTTAGTGGATATAGCCCTTTGCTTGTGCTGTTTTCGTGCGTGTAACGGTTGTCAGTCCGGGCTTGCGCCGTTAACATGACCGCTTTTGTCGACTGGGGTGGCTGTTGAAATGGTTTGCATGATTCAAGGTAGCATCGTGGCATTGGTCACGCCGATGAACCCGGATGGTGGGGTGGATGTCGGGAGTTTGAACCGCTTGATTGAGTTTCATATTGAGCAGGGTAGCGATGCCATTGTGGCCGTGGGCACTACGGGTGAATCCGCGACGCTGAACGAGGATGAACATTGTGAGTTGATCCGTTTAACGGTGGCCCAGGTGGCGGGACGGGTTCCGGTGATCGCCGGTACGGGGGCTAACGCTACCGCCGAAGCCATCCACTTGACTCGCCGCGCTCATGAGTTGGGGGCCGATGCCTGTCTGCTGGTTACGCCTTATTACAACAAGCCCACTCAGGAAGGCTTGTTTCGCCATTATCAGGCCGTGGCAGATGCCGTTTCGATTCCGCAAATTCTTTACAATGTCCCCGGTCGCACCGCATGTGATTTGCTGCCGGCCACTGTATCTCGCCTGTCCACTCATCCCAATATCGTCGGCATTAAGGAAGCCACCGGCCATTTGAGCCGTTTGCATGAGATCAAACACCTGTGCGGGCCGGATTTCCTGCTGTATTCCGGCGATGATGCGACGGCTTGTGCCTTCTGCCTGCAAGGGGGGCATGGTGTGATTTCCGTGACAGCCAATGTCGCTCCCAGGCTGATGAGTGAGATGATTCGCCTGGCCAGGGCCGGTGATGAAGCCGGGGCCTTGCGCGTGGACAGCCAGTTGGCGGCCTTGCACCAGGATTTGTTTATCGAGTCCAACCCTATACCGGTCAAGTGGGCGATGCAGCAGATGGGGCTGATTCCTTCCGGTATCCGTCTGCCTTTGACCTGGCTCTCCGAATCCTGTCACGCGGCCGTTCGTGCCGCCATGCACCAAGCTGGGGTTGTATGAAGCGATACCTTTGCTCCGCAAGCCGCCTGGGGCTGGTCTTGACCTTGGCGTCTGGTTTGGCCGGATGCAGTTTCTTGTCCAGCCTGTTTCCCGACAAGCAGAAACAATACCGCTACAGCACTGAAATTCCGCCGCTGGAAATTCCGCCCAATATGCACGCCACCACCATTCAAGGAATCACCCCCACACGCCAGGCCGCCATTTTTGGTGATGAGCAATCCTCTCCGTCGATCCGGTCGGATGATTACGATGTGACCACAACCCCGCCACCGGTCGCCCAGGAACGGACTCAAACGCCTCGCCCTGAACCGGCGCGTTTGGTGGAACAACCCGAAGAGTCGGATGCCGTTGGGGATTCGGGTCGCTATACCTTGGCCGAGAGTTCCGACGGAACGCCGCTCATCGAAATCAACGAGCCTTATCCCGCCGCGTGGAACACCGTCGGTCGGGCTTTGGCGCGGCTAAAAATGAAAATCAGCGATCAAAACCGTTCGGATGGGCTTTATTACGTCAGGTACGGTGAACGAGACGACACTACCCCGGAAGATCATGGCTTGTTGTCTGACCTGATGGGCTATATCACCGGCAGATCCAAGGGTGAGGAATACCGCATCCGGGTGGAGGAACGCGGCAAAATAACCTATGTGATGGCCGTGGATGACAAAAACGTACCCGTGAGTGAGGGCAAGGGCGTGGAACTGCTCAAGCGTTTACATCAGGGCCTGGAAAAACTGTCTTCAGGTGAACGTGAGCGAGGGGATCAGGATGATGATGAGGAGGATCGCCCATGAATGTAATGCCGTTGCAGGGGGGAGAGGCTTCTTTGCCTGCCGGGTTGTTGGCCTGGCTGGATTCCTGGGATAACGGAGGCCCTAGCCGGATTCAGGCTGTGGCCGGGTTTCAACATTTTGTCGAGACCGACCGTGAACTGAACGCGGACGAACTGGCCCGATTGCGGCAGATTCTCGACTATGCCGCAGCGGTTTCGACGGTGTCGGGTACTTACGAACTCAGCCTGCTGGTCATGCCCAGACCCGGAACTCAATCGCCCTGGTCAAGCAAGGCTACGGATATCGCTGGTCATTGCGGTCTCAATGGGGTGCGCCGTATCGAACGCGGTGTGGTTTATTTTTTGGCCAGTGAATCCCCCTTCAGCCCGACCCGTCTCCGCACATTCCGCACACTCATGCACGATCGCATGACTCAGGTGGTGGTGGATGCCGCCTCCATGAATGTCACTCAGTGGTTCACGCATCCACAACCGGCTCCGTTGGTTCGCATTCCACTGCTGGAGCAAGGGGATGTAGCCTTGTTCACCGCCAATCAGGAATTGGGTCTGGCTTTATCGGGCGAGGAGCTTCAGTACCTCAGCGAGGGCTACCGGGTTTTAGGGCGCGATCCTACCGACGTAGAGCTAATGATGTTTGCCCAGGCCAATTCCGAACATTGTCGCCATAAAATTTTCAATGCCCGTTGGCAGATCGACGGGGTGGAACAGGAGGAAACCCTGTTCGGCATGATACGCCATACCAGCCAGGTGTCGCCTGAGGGCTTGTTGTCGGCTTATGAGGACAATGCCGCTGTGATGGCCGCTCAGATGACGGCGGTGTTTGGCCGTCAGCCTGAAACCGGGCGATACGATTACACCCTGGAACCGGCTCCCATACTCATGAAGGTGGAAACCCATAACCACCCTACGGCCATTTCACCCTTTCCCGGTGCGGCCACCGGTGCGGGTGGGGAAATCCGCGATGAAGCGGCGACCGGGCAGGGTTCTCGTACCCAGGCCGGGCTGACCGGGTTTTGCGTGTCCCATCTCAAAATACCCGGTGCCATTCGACCGTGGGAAGTCGATCACGGCAAGCCGGGGCGTATGGCTCAAGCCCTGGACATCATGCTGGAAGGCCCATTGGGTGGGGCGGCCTATAACAACGAATTTGGCCGTCCTAATCTGAGCGGTTATTTCCGCACCTTTGAATACCTGGATCCGCACGATCAGGCCCTGTGGGGTTATCACAAGCCCATCATGCTGGCCGGTGGCATGGGCACACTCAGGGTTCAACATCTGGGCAAGCAGCCCATACCGCCGGGAGCACCGATAGTGGTGCTGGGCGGGCCAGCCATGTTGATCGGGCTAGGAGGCGGTGCGGCTTCTTCTCTGGCATCAGGAGAGAGCGCGGAGTCGCTGGATTTTGCCTCGGTGCAGCGCGACAACCCGGAGTTGCAGCGGCGCTGCCAGGAAGTCATCAACCAGTGCACGGCCTTGGGTGAGAGTAGCCCGATACTCTCCATACACGATGTGGGCGCGGGGGGCTTGTCCAATGCCGTGCCTGAAATCATCCACGATGCCGGATGCGGCGGCATCTTTAATTTAAGAGCCATACCCACGGCGGAAACCGGCCTGTCGCCCATGCAGTTGTGGTGTAACGAGGCGCAGGAGCGTTTTGTGTTGGCACTCAAGCCTGACGCACTGGAACGCTTTGCGGCTTTTTGTGAACGCGAACGCTGCCCTTACGCGGTAATTGGCCATGCCACAGCCGAAGCATGGCTGCGACTGGATGATCCTTATTTCAACGACACACCGGTGGATTTGCCCATGTCGGTGTTGTTCGGTAAACCGCCCAAAATGCAGCGCAGCGACACCCGATTGGTCGCCCGTCTGACGCGCTTCGATACCTCTGGCCTGACGCTGGATGGGGTTATCCCAAGAGTGCTGAATGCGCCCGCCGTCGCGGACAAGCGGTTTCTGATTACCATAGGTGATCGTTCAGTAGGCGGCTTGGTCGCCCGGGATCAATGCGTAGGCCGTTGGCAAACCGCAGTGGCCGATGTGGCCGTGACGGCTTCTGGCTTCAGAGCCTACACCGGTGCGGCCATGGCTTTGGGAGAACGTCCGCCTCTGGCTTTGATTGATGCCCAGGCTTCAGGGCGCGTGGCCGTGGGTGAGGCACTCACCAATATCGCCGCCGCTGCCATAAACGCATTGAGTGATGTGAAGCTCTCGGCCAACTGGATGGCGGCGGCGGGCGTACCCGGTGAAGACGCCCGCTTATTCGATACCGTCAGGGCCGTGGGCCTGGAGTTGTGTCCGGCTTTGGGCATTGCCATACCTGTGGGCAAGGATTCGCTCTCCATGAAAACCGTCTGGCAACAGGGCGGACACGAAGTCCGCATGAATTCACCTTTGTCTTTAGTGGTGACGGCCTTTGCTCCGGTGACGGACATACGCCGCACACTGAACCCGGAATGGCAACTGGATGGCGGCGACACGCGCTTGATTCTGATTGATCTGGGTGCGGGCAAAAATCGCCTGGGTGGTTCTGTGTTGGCTCAGGTATACGGGCAACTGGGTGATGAGTGTCCTGATCTGGACGATACCGACCGCTTCAAATCCTTTTTCCACGGGATACAGGCACTGAATGCCGAGGGGCGGTTGCTGGCGTATCACGACCGCTCCGATGGCGGTTTGCTGGTCACTCTGGCTGAAATGGCGTTCGCTGCTCGATCCGGGTTTGAAGTGGATCTGGCCGGGTTGGGCGAGGACACCATGGCGGTGCTGTTCGCCGAAGAATTGGGCGCGGTCATACAGGTTTCAGCCCATGATGCAGCGGCGATTATGGCCCGTTTGAGTGCCGAAGGACTTGAAGGCTGCTGCCACGATTTAGGTCAACCGCGAACGGATGGACGCTGCGTGCTCAGACGCGGTGAAACCATACTGCACGCGGCGGATAGGGCCGAATGGCAAAGGCTATGGGCAGATACCAGTTTCAGGATGCAGTCGCTCAGGGACAACCCGCTGTGTGCCCGCCAGGAACACGACACGCTGTCTGATCCTGAAGACACCGGGCTTTTCGTCCGTTTGAGCTTTGATCCCGACCTTGATGTGGCTGCGCCTTATCTCAATCTGGCACGGCCACAGGTGGCCATACTGAGAGAGCAAGGCGTTAATGGTCATGTAGAAATGGCCGCTGCCTTTACCGAGGCCGGATTTACCGCCGTGGATGTGCCTGTCAGCGACATTCGGGCTGGCCGAATCAGCCTGGCCGGTTTTGCCGGATTGGCCGCGTGCGGGGGGTTTTCTTATGGCGACGTACTCGGTGCCGGTGGCGGTTGGGCGCAATCCATACTGCTGGATTCGCGCTTGCGGGACGAGTTTGCGGCTTTTTTCCAGCGGGACGACAGCTTTGGTCTGGGGGTTTGCAACGGGTGTCAGATGCTCTCGCAACTGCATGAACTGATACCGGGTGCCGAGCACTGGCCGCGTTTCGTGCATAACACGTCTGGCCGGTTCGAGGCGCGGGTGGTGATGGTCGAGGTGATGGATTCCCCATCCGTGCTGCTGTCTGGCATGGTGGGCACACAGATTCCTGTCGTGGTGGCCCACGGCGAAGGACGGGTGCAATTCAGATCAGAAGCCAGCCATTCCGCCGCTCAGGTGGCTTTGGCGTATGTCGATCCTCAAGGCCGAATCACTGAGCGTTTTCCATGGAACCCGAACGGTTCTGCCTCAGGACTCACCGGTCTGACCACGCAAGATGGCCGCTACACCATCATGATGCCGCACCCGGAACGCGGTTTCCGCACGGTGCAAAATTCCTGGCATCCCTTGGATTGGGGCACTTACGGCCCGTGGATGCGGATATTCCGCAACGCGAGAAAATGGGTTGGGTGATTGTTTGACTGGGGATATTTTGTTATTTTTATGTGATGGATAACGGACGTACGGGCGGCATGATCGGCCCGTATGTTCACGGTTCAAGGAGGAATCATTTAGCGTAACTTGACTAATTACTGTTCATATTGGAGTTTGACTGAAATGAAGAAATATCTGTGTACTGCTTTGTTCCTGTTCTCCTGTCCTGCCCTGGCAGAAGACGAGATCACCCCGGTTACCTC
>JBPCSC010000253.1:0-1706 GCA_051007495.1 Methylococcaceae bacterium
CTTACTGGTTTTGCCATCGAGTGAAATCCTGCCGCAATACCCCTTCGGCCAATACCGCTTTGAAATGGCTGGCGGTGGAATAACTGTGATGCCACAGGGTGACATCGTGGGTAGGACGACGGGTTTCTCCCAGTGCTTTTTGCAATACGCAAGCCCAGTTCTGGTATAGCTTTTTCCGGGTTGTCGCAACATCCTGCCACGCCCCGTCCTGCCACAGCATCTGCAGTAACTTGGGAACCTGTTGCCACTGTGTGGCCAGAATATCTTGACTATAATCCAACTGCTTTTGACCAAAGCTGTCGGCAATATGGGCATAGTTATTTTTTTGTTTGCCATTTTTTGCACCGCCAGATGCTTTATCCAGAGCCGAATCCCGAATATCAGCCCCCATGGCATACACATCACCCAATAAACTGGCTTCCAAATCAGGCCAATCGTCTGTCGCGTGATGTTGTCGCAGTGGCGCACCCAAACCCGTAACCTGTACCGTGTTGGGTTTAACCCACTCGGCTGGGAGTGTCATGCTTTCTGCCCAGCCTTCATGGTTTAACAGTTTATTCAGGCCCTCCAGCCACCCACTGGGTTCATTCCATTCCTGCTCGTTAGGGTATATGCGGCCCTCCTCCAGAATGGCTCCATGAGCGGCATATATGCCGGCGTGTTTTTTTGAGTCTTCCGATTTATTGCCACTCCCCCCAGTTAAATTTTCATCCGCCAACCCGGGATTTAATTTCCCCAAATCATGCAGAAAACCGCTGATTTCACCCGCCAATATCAAATTACGTGCAATAGTTTCCATTTCAGGCTCCTTTAGCGATCAGTTCTGCCAATGTCATCCAGCTATTCTCTCCTTTCAGGCTTTTTTCGCTGTCCCAGCCTTCCCATCCTTTAGCCGCGCACTGGGCCGCTACCGGTTCGATAGCCCCATAACCGGCCAGTCGTTTGGCCCCCAGGCCAAGAACCGGCCACCAACTCGCGACAGATGCCAGCCATCTGGCCAGATCACCGCGCACAGCCTTCATATCGCTCTCTTCAGCCCCCGCCGGGTTGAAATAAAACAGATTCAACTGGGCCTCGACCGGCTTGCCGTCGGCAGTGACCGGGGCTATGGCTTCAAAATGAATCGGGAGGGTGCCCACTCCTTTTTCGTCATCCATGGGATTCATGACCAGATACTGCACGGCATTGAACCACACCGGACTAAAGTGCAAACGTCCCGCCTGGCTGGTGAGTCCATCCTGCACACCATCATCGGCGATGCCAAACAGACGCCGGGCATGGGGATCGTTAAGACGAAACTGCCGGGTGCGGGCCGCGTCATCATCACCTGATAACGGCGCAGAACCAGTAAATGCCCGTTGATACGCATCTGCCGACAAGCCCTTGATACTGGCCGCTGAAAGGTAAGGAACACCAAATACATGATCCCTGCGTACCGGGTTGTCAAACAGATAGAAAGGGTCGTCATCCTTGGTTAACAGCGGGCTCAATAATTTGAACCTGAGGCTGAGAGTGGCACTACCCAAAGGCAATGCCTTGATGTTGATGAGGGTATCTAATCCGGCTTTGCTCAGGGCGGATGAGCCAAACTCTATACCCCTGACACGGTGTGGGCCTTTACCCTCACGTTTGGGATCTTCATTATCTATAAATTTTTTTACCAGGAAATCCTTTCGGATATCCGTTAACCTCCCGTTGTCAAATGC
>JBPCSC010000254.1:0-3214 GCA_051007495.1 Methylococcaceae bacterium
CGGGTGAGGTCACCGTATTCGGCGGTATTGGAGATGGAGTAACGCATATTGGCGATACCCCCCTCGTACATCAGATCCACAATCAGCTTGAGTTCGTGCAA
Organism: Methylococcaceae bacterium; assembly: GCA_051007495.1. GTDB lineage: Bacteria > Pseudomonadota > Gammaproteobacteria > Methylococcales > Methylococcaceae > CAIVXW01. Next base: position 102 of record JBPCSC010000254.1, read on the forward strand.
GCATTCAAAGTAGGCCATTTCCGGTGCATAACCGGCTTCTACCAGGGTTTCAAAACCCGCTTGTACCAAGGCGGTCGCACCACCACACAGTACGGCTTGTTCGCCGAACAGGTCGGTTTCGGTTTCTTCGCGGAAGCTGGTTTCGATGATGCCGGCACGCCCGCCACCATTGGCAGAAGCATAGGACAGGGCGATGTCCTTGGCTTTGCCGGAGGCATCCTGGTAAATCGCTATAAGCGAAGGAACACCACCGCCCTGAGTGTAGGTTGACCGCACCAGATGCCCTGGTCCTTTGGGGGCGATCATGATGACATCAAGGTCAGCCCGAGGCTGGATTTGCTCGAAATGAATGTTGAAGCCATGAGCAAAAGCCAGAGCAGCACCCGGCTTGATGTTGGGTTCGATGTGGTCGGCATAGAGTTTGGACTGATGTTCGTCCGGGGCCAATACCATGACGACATCCGCCTGGGCCACGGCTTCGTTTACCGGTAAAACCTTGAGACCAGCCGCTTCGGCTTTGGTGGCTGAAGCCGAACCCGGACGCAAGGCCACAGTGACGGATACGCCGGAATCTTTCAGATTGTTTGCATGGGCGTGTCCTTGTGAGCCGTAGCCGATGATGGTGACCTGCTTGCCTTTGATGATGGAAAGATCGGCGTCTTTATCGTAATAAACCTGCATGGTGATAGTTCTCTATTAAATGTCCAAAGTGAATAAAAAGGGTTTGATTCGGTAGCGAATCAGAGGGTTAGGCCGCGTTCGCCGCGCATGACACCCGTCACACCGGAACGCACGACCTCAATGATGGAGCCTGGCTCCAGGCTATCCAGAAAGGCATCAAGCTTGGATTTCTCTCCCGTTACTTCCATGACGAAGGTAGTGGGCGATACGTCGATGATCCGGCTTCTGAATATGTCCACCAGACGCATGACTTCCTGGCGGGCAGTATTGTCGACTGAGCGTACCTTGACCAGCATCAATTCACGCTGAATATGTTCATAAGCGGTGATGTCGATCAATTTGACTACATCAATCAACTTGTTGAGTTGCTTGGTGATCTGGTCAATCACCTCATCGCTGCCCAGTGTGACCAGGGTCATGCGGGACAGTGATTCATCCTGGGTGGGGGCAACCGTCAATGACTCGATATTGTATCCGCGAGCGGAGAACAGGCCGGCCACACGCGACAGTGCGCCAGCTTCGTTTTCGATCAGTATGGAAATGATGTGACGCATCAGGCCAGCTCCCGCTCACCGGATAATCCGGGAGCCATACGCATTTCGTTGTGGGCCTTGCCGGTTTCTATCATGGGGTAGACATTTTCGGTAGGGTCAGTGATGAAATCCATGAACACAGTTCGATCCTTCATTCGGAACGCTTCTTCCAGGGCCGGGCGCACATCGGCAGGTTTTTTGATCTGCATCCCGACATGGCCGTAGGCTTCGGCCAGTTTCTGGAAATCGGGCAGCGTTTCCAGATAGGAATGAGAGTAACGGCTCTCATAGATGAACTCCTGCCATTGCCTGACCATGCCCATGTAGCCGTTGTTCAGCGTGATAATTTTGACGGGTGCGCGGTACTGCAACAGCGTGGCCAGTTCCTGTATGCACATCTGGATGCTGGCTTCGCCGGTCACGCAGGCCACATCGGCTTCGGGAAAAGCCAGTTTAACCCCTAGTGCAGCAGGCAAACCAAATCCCATGGTGCCCAGGCCTCCCGAGTTGATCCAGCGTCGCGGTTGGTCAAACTTGTAAAACTGAGCCGCCCACATCTGATGTTGTCCGACATCAGATGTCACGTAAGCCGCACCGCCCGTCACTTCGTACAGTTGTTCGATCACGTATTGCGGTTTGATGAGTTCGCTGTGGCGATCGTAGTGCAGGCAGTTCAGGGCACGCCACTGATCAATTTGCTTCCACCATTGGGTAAGGGCCGGTCGATCCGGTGTGAGATCTTCCGTTTGGAGTATTTCACACATCTCGTCGAGTACCGGCGTGATATCTCCCACTATGGGCACATCAACCCGCACGGTTTTGGAGATGGAGGCTGGATCCACGTCTATGTGGATGATGCTGGCATGAGGGCAGAACTCTTTGATTTTGCCTGTTACCCGATCATCGAAACGAGCCCCTATGGCGATCAGCACATCACAATCGTGCATGGCCATGTTCGCTTCATAAGTGCCATGCATGCCGAGCATTCCTACGAACTGAGGATCAGTCGACGGGAAAGCACCCAATCCCATCAGGGTTTGGGTGATGGGGAAACCCAGCAAGCGCACAAAGCGGGTAAGGGCTTCAGAGCCATTACCCAGCACCGCACCGCCCCCGGAATAAACCATGGGACGTTGGGCGGTCAGTAATAAATCGACGGCCTTCTTGATTTGCCAGCGTTGTCCTTTGACCTGAGGGTTGTAGGAACGCAGGGCTACTGTTTGGGGGTATTCAAACGGTATTTTGCGGTGTGGATCAGTGACATCCTTGGGGATATCCACCACTACCGGGCCAGGGCGACCGGTGGTGGCAATATAAAACGCTTTCCTCATGGTTTCTGCCAGGCGAGTGACATCCTTCACCAGGAAATTATGTTTGACGCAAGGACGGGTGATCCCGACCGTGTCTACTTCTTGAAAGGCATCGCTGCCTATGACCGGCAAAGGGACTTGTCCGGTGATGACGACCAAAGGAATGGAATCCATATAGGCCGTAGCAATACCAGTGACTGCGTTGGTCGCACCTGGCCCTGAAGTGACTAAAACCACGCCCGGTTTGCCCGTGGCACGGGCATAACCATCGGCGGCATGGGTTGCCCCCTGTTCGTGACGCACCAAAATATGCTTGACCGCATCCTGCTGAAACAGCGCGTCGTAGATATGAAGAACGGCTCCCCCCGGGTAGCCAAAAAGAAACTCCACGCCCTCTTCTTTGAGACACTGGATAACGATTTCTGCGCCGCTCAGCTCCACAGTTCTTGTACCTTGTTGATAGGAAAAATGACCGACAAAAATACTCGGACTTCAACAGTGCGTCAAGTTTCGTCCCTGTCCCGGCCTTTCGAGGAGGTGGCTTTGCGGCTGGCCCATTCGTCCATTTCTGATTGGAGTGTCTTCTCTG
>JBPCSC010000255.1:0-3282 GCA_051007495.1 Methylococcaceae bacterium
AAGAAAGCCAACTTTATGACCTGGGCTGCTCGACCGGAAATACCCTGTTGCGGCTGGATCGGGCCTTGCCTCAATCCGTGCGCTTTACCGGAATTGACGCCTCCGCCGATATGCTGAATCACGCGAGGAACAAGCTGGAACAGGCCGGCAGCCAAAGAATCTGCACGCTGGAACAGCACAATCTGGAGCAGCCCTTAACGATTATGGACGCATCAGTGGTGGTATTGAATCTGACCTTGCAATTCGTCAGGCCCGTATATCGGGATCAACTCATCACTGGCATCGCGGCGGGTTTGCGTGAAGGCGGCTGTTTGATTCTGGTCGAGAAACTGGTCAACCATAATCCAGCCATCAATCGTTTATTCATCCATCATCACTACCAATTCAAACAGCGCAATGGGTATTCCGAACTGGAAATCGCCCAAAAACGTGAAGCCCTTGAAAACGTACTCATACCGTATCAATACGAGGAGAATCGTGATTTGTTGTTACGCAACGGATTCCGCGATGTGGATGTTTTTTTCCGCTGGTACAACTTCTGTGGCTTTTTGGCCTTGAAATAGGGGGATTGTGTGGTGGATTAAACCTGCGTCAATCCATCACACACTCCACTAAAACCCTTTATCAATCGTAATGCAGCATGGGAGCGGGCAAGGAAGGTTCCCGGCCTGCGGCCAGGTCGGTCAGGAATTTCCAGAATACATCGGCAGAGGGCGGACAGCCGGGCAGAAAATAATCGACCTTCACCACTTCATGGATAGGGTGTACCCGATCCAGCAACAAAGGCAATTCCGGGTCGTTGGGAATACCCGGATGCTCCACGCCTATGCCATCCAGATAGGCCTCTCTAAGGCATTCATCCAACGGGACATGATTCCGCATGGCGGGCAAACCGCCATTGATGGCGCACGCACCAACCGCCACCAGAATTTTGCAATGCTTACGAAACTCGCGCAGGGTGTGGACGTTTTCAGCGTTACACAAACCGCCTTCAATCAAGCCGATGTCTACCTGATCGGAACAATGCTTGATGTCGGTCAGGGGGGAGCGGTCGAATTCGGCTACGCTCATTAACTCCAGCAAGCGTTCATCAATATCGAGAAAAGACATGTGACAGCCGAAGCAGCCAGCCAGGGAGGTCGTCGCTACTTTGAGTTTTTTAAGCATGTTTCTGTTCCTCCGGTTGCTGTTCGCGGGCCAGGGCGGTGTCGCGGATGTCGTGTTGATCGTAAGTACGTTGACCGATAGGCGTCTCGAACCCTCGCCTCTTGATCAATATGGCCCCCACCGGACATACGTGTGCGGCCTTGTCGGTAACGCTCAGATCGCTGTCTTTCAGTAAACCCGTAGGCGAATTGACCACCAGATGATTGTGGATTCCGCGTCCGGCGATCCCAAACACGTTTTTGCCATCCACATCACGGCTGGCCCTGACACACAACTCACAGAAGATACAGCGATCCCTATCCAGCAAAATATCAGGGTGTGAGGCATCGACTTCCCGGCGTGGGTAGAAATGCGGAAAACGGCTGTCGAGCATGCCCAGATAGTAGCCCGTGGCTTGCAACTGGCAATCTCCGCTTTTTTCACAAGCCGGACACAGATGATTGCCCTCCACGAACAGCATTTGAGTCAGTGTGCGGCGGGTTTCATTCAGTTCTGGTGTGTTGTTGAGGACTTGCTGGCCTTCGGTCGCCGGAAAAGTGCACGCCGAACAATTACGACCGTTGACCTTGACCGTGCAAAGCTTGCAACTTCCGTGGGGTTTGAATTCAGGATTATGGCAAAGATGGGGAATATAGACTTCGGCCGCAGCGGCCGCTTCCATGATGGTCTGGCCTTCGGTGTAAGGAATTTCCTGACCGTCTAGTGTGAACGTTTTGGCTTGCATTGTCGTACCTGTGTCAGTGTTCATATCAAGCGTTCTCTGTCTGTGCCAGATGCGCCATGGCATCGTCGCGTCCGGTCAAGGCTCTGGCCAGGGCCAGGGAGCCATCCAGATCAAACCCTGGCTCAAAGCTGATGGATTTGAGCCGGGACTCATACTGTTCCGGGTAGCGTTCCAGCGTGCTCAAGATCGGGTTGGCGGCAGTTTGCCCCAAACCACAATGGCTGGTTCCGCGCACCAAACGGGCGATTTCGGTGAGTTCGACCAAATCGTAGGGTGTGCCATGTCCGTCACAGATTTTGTCCAGAGTGTTTTTCAGCAGTGATGTCCCCACCCGGCACGGTGTACAGAAACCACAGCTTTCATGAGCAAAGAAATGAGTGAAATTGCGGGCAATGGCCAGGATGTCGCGTTCAGCACTGAACACCATGAAGGAACCACCCGTGGCCAGGTCTTCATAAGCTATGCGGCGGTCGAACTCCTGTTGCGAGACAAACGTGCCGGAAGGCCCGCCCACCTGTATGCCAAATGCTGATTCGGCACCGCAATCACTGAGAATATCCCTGAGGCAAGTACCGAAAGGATATTCGTAAATCCCCGGTCGGGCGCAATCACCCGAGATTCTGAGTAACTTGGTGACTGTGGACTTTGAGGTTCCTGCTGCGGCAAACCACCCTCCCCCGTGCAGTGCGATTGAGGCTGCTGCGACAAAGGTTTCTACGTTGTTGACCACGGTGGGTTGGTTCAAATAGCCTTGGGTCACCGGATAAGGAGGACGGTTACGCGGAACGCCACGCTTGCCTTCCAGCGATTCGATCAAAGCCGATTCTTCACCGCAGATATAAGCACCAGCACCCAGGTATATCTCAATATCAAACTCGAAATCAGGCTGCCCCAGAATATTCCGCCCCAGCAAACCGGCTTGGCGGCGGGCTTCGAGTGTGGCGAGCAATGGCTCATGGAGATGCAGATATTCGCCGCGCAGATACAGAACCCCCTGTCGGGCACCGATCAAGGCGGCACACACGGTCATGCCTTCAAAAACCTGATGCGCATGGCGATTCAGCAGGACTCTGTCTTTAAATGTGCCGGGTTCGCCTTCGTCGGCATTGCAAATCACATAACGAGTTGTTTCGGCTGTGCCGGCTTCCCGGCAGTATCGCCACTTCTGCGCCGTGGTGTATCCCGCCCCCCCTCGGCCTTTTAACCCTGAGCAGGCTATTTCCTCCAGAGTGGCATCACGCCCACGGGCAAAACTTTGCTGGAGGGCCGCCCCCGGTTCATAGCGATCGTCCAGCAGCAAATCAGTGCGTCGGATGTTGTCCTCTACCTGGAAAAACTCAGCCGGCCAATCACAGAGTGGCACTTCGTGATTCACCAGTTTGACGATGTGA
>JBPCSC010000256.1:0-3588 GCA_051007495.1 Methylococcaceae bacterium
ACGACCTACGGTATTATCGGAGTTAAAGTATGGATATTCAAAGGTGAAGTATTCGTAACGCCTACTGGTGAGACCAGACCGGCGACGATGGGCGACATGTAAGGAGTAACGGGATAATAATATGTTACAGCCTAAAAGAACCAAGTATCGTAAACAGCAAAAAAACAGAAATACCGGGCCGGCTACTTCAGGTAATAAGGTCAGCTTTGGTGATTTTGGATTAAAAACTATAGAACGCGGGAGACTTACCGCACGCCAGGTGGAGGCTGCTCGTAGAGCGATCTCCAGACATGTAAAGCGTGGCGGAAAGATCTGGATCAGGGTATTTCCTGACAAGCCCATCTCCAAGAAGCCCCTGGAAGTGCGTATGGGCAGCGGTAAAGGAAGCGTGGAGTTGTGGGTGGCAGAAGTTAAACCAGGCACCATGCTTTACGAGCTGGAGGGCGTTAGCGAAGAATTGGCTCGCGAAGCATTCGGACTTGCAGCAGCAAAGCTACCGGTAAAAACCAGCTTTACCTACAGGACAATAATGTAATGAAAATTCAAGAATTGCGAAGCAAGTCAGTGGATGATCTGAATAAAATGCTGAAAGAGTTATACAAGGAGAAGTTTAATCTGAGAATGTTGCAGGGAATAAATGAAACGCCTAAGGCTCATTTATTCAGAAATGCTCGAATGAGTGTGGCTCAAATAAAAACCATTATCACCGAAAAGGGTGGAATGTAATGAATACCGAAGTCAAATCACCCCGTACGCAAACCGGTAAGGTTGTCGGAACAAAAATGCACAAGTCCATACGTGTGCAGGTTGATAGATTAGTACCGCATCCTGTGTACGGTAAGTATGTGAGAAAATCCAGCACCCTCTTGGCTCATGACGAAAACAATGAGACAAAAGAAGGGGATATTGTGATCGTAAAAGCTTGCAAACCGCTTTCCAAAAGGAAGGTCTGGACTTTGGATAAAGTCCTCGTGCGAGCAGCTTTCTGATTGGAGATTAAAAATGATTCAGATGCAAACTAACCTTGAAGTGGCCGACAACAGCGGTGCAAAAAGGGTGATGTGTATCAAGGTTTTAGGGGGATCGCACCGTAGATACGCCGGTGTGGGTGACATTATTAAGGTCAGCGTCAAGGATGCCATACCAAGAGGCCGTGTAAAAAAAGGCGAAGTATACAACGCGGTCGTAGTAAGAACGCGCAAAGGTGTACGCCGTGGTGATGGGTCAGTGGTTCGGTTTGATGGTAATGCTGCGGTATTGCTTAATAACCAGCATCAACCCATAGGAACACGAATATTCGGGCCGGTTACCAGGGAACTGAGATCGGAAAAGTTTATGAAGATAATATCTCTTGCTCCCGAAGTGATTTAACGAGGCCTGATATGCAAAAAATTAAGAAAGGTGATCAGGTAGTCGTTAGAACTGGAAAAGACAAAGGCAAGCGTGGCGAGGTAAAGTCAGTATCTGCCGAAGGTTATGCAGTGGTGGCCGGGATTAATATGGTGAAAAAACACCAAAAGCCAGTCCAGACAAAAGGTATTACCGGAGGTATTATGGATAAGGAGATGCCGATACACATTTCCAATATAGCCATGTTCAATTCTTCAACCAGTCAAGCCGATAAAGTTGGATTCAAACTGTTGGCTGACGGAAGAAAAGTCAGATACTTTAAATCCACCAACGACGTCATAGATGGATGAAGACAGGAGCACCGTAATGGCTAGATTGCAAAAAATATATAAAGAAGAGATCGTCAAAACATTGACAGAGCGTTTTGGATATCAGTCAACCATGCAGGTGCCTCGCCTGGAGAAAATCACCATAAATATGGGTGTGGGAGAGGCGGTTGCTGACAAGAAAGTTCTTCAGAATGCAATGGATGACATGCAAAAAATTTCAGGGCAGAAGCCGATAATAACTCTGGCAAGAAAATCAATTGCGGGTTTTAAAATTCGTGAAGCCATGCCTATCGGATGCAAGGTTACCCTGCGCAGAGAAAGAATGTACGAATTTCTGGATCGTCTGATTAGCGTGGCTATGCCCCGTATTCGTGACTTTAGAGGAGTGAGTGGTAAATCATTCGACGGGAGGGGAAACTATAGTATGGGTGTCAAAGAACAGATAATCTTTCCTGAGATAGATTATGACAAGATTGACGCTTTGAGAGGTATGGATATTACATTCACAACCAGCGCGAAAACTGATGAGGAAGCAAGATGCCTGCTCGAGCAGTTCAAATTTCCATTCAGAACCTAACAGGGTGTAGTCATGGCTAAAAAATCAATGATTGCTCGAGAAAAAAAGAGAACAGAACTCGTAGATAAGTATTATGCGCGTCGGCAAGCACTAAAGGCTATCGTATCTAGCCATACGGCTACGGATGATGAAAAGCTTGAGGCGGATACGAAACTGCAAAAGTTACCCAGAGATTCATCTCCAGCACGTCAAAGGAATCGCTGCAATCTCACAGGTAGGCCGCATGGCTATTACAGGAAGTTTGGTCTGGGAAGAAATAAATTACGCGAATCGGTTATGCGCGGGGATGTTCCCGGTGTAACCAAGGCAAGTTGGTAAGGAGTAGCAAAATATGAGCATGACAGATCCTGTCGCTGATTTGTTGACTCGAATCAGAAATGGTCAAGAAGCCAGGAAAACAGAGATAAGCCTACCTTCTTCAAAATTCAAACAGGCTATATGTCTGTTGTTGAAAGATGAAGGTTACATCAATGACTGCTGTGTCATTGATACTGAAGGAAAACCTACTCTCAAGATAGTGCTGAAATATTATAAAGGAACGCCTGTCATAGATAGTATTCAGCGGGTAAGCAAACCTGGACGTAGGGTATACCGAACTAAAGATGACCTGCCTGTGGTATTGGGTGGATTGGGTGTGGCGATAGTATCGACATCCAAAGGGTTGATGACTGATCAGCAAGCCAGGGAAAGTGGGCAGGGCGGTGAAGTCATCTGTACTGTGTCGTAAGATTTTAGGAAATGTTCTCATGTCTAGAATTGCAAAAAATCCTATTCCAATTCCAATAGGGGTTGAAGTAACGCTGGGTACGGATGATATAAGCGTCAAAGGAGCCAAAGGTTTATTGACTACCAGTAAAAATGACTTGGTAGGGGTCAAGATTGAAGATGGATTTATTATCGTTGAAGACGATAGGTCTGATCGCAGGAAAAACAGTATGGGTGGAACCATGCGGGCCAATCTTTCCAATATGGTTCACGGTGTAAGCCAGGGATATGAGCGTAAGTTGATATTGGTGGGCGTTGGTTACCGTGCCCAAACAAAAGGAAACGTTTTGAGTCTGTCACTAGGTTTTTCTCATCCTTTGGATTATGAACCACCAGAAGGAATTACTATCGAAACCCCTACGCAAACAGAAATTTTGATAAAAGGGTGCAATAAGCAGGTAGTAGGTCAGGTCGCGGCTAATATCAGAGCATATCGTCCACCTGAGCCTTATAAAGGCAAAGGTGTAAAGTACTCAGACGAAGAAATAATCCGTAAAGAGGCGAAAAAGAAGTAATTCCATGGACAAGAAAAAATCCAGACAGAAAAGAGCCTGTAAAACTCGGCTT